>JAYTHJ010000092.1:0-17158 GCA_043732725.1 Sphingomonadaceae bacterium
GGCAGCTCGGCGGTGATGGCGGCGAGGCGATTGCGGCCGCGCAGACGGTCGGCGGTGGCGGCGGTGGCAGCAGCGCCGGGCGCGCCGAGCGAGCGGAAGCCGTCCCAGCGCCACAGCTGGCCCGAGCGCGTCACCAAGCGCTGGCCAGGAAGGAGCTCGCAGGCCAAGGCAGAGGCGCTTGCCTCGTCGACAATCCCGACCTGCCGCAGCCGCCGGTGCAGCATGGGCGGCGCGGTAACCCGATCGATAAGCGGCACAGCCGCAGCGGGAAGCGGCGGATCGATGTGGCGAAGCGGATCAGCAGCGGCTGCCGGCTGGTGCGGTGCCACGTCTTCGACTGCTGAATCGGCAACAGTGTCGGCGGTGGCCCAGAACCGGCCGGAGTCGCCGCCGACCGCAGCGTCGAGGTCGTCGCCCAGCGCTGCGGCGAGCCCAGCTTCGTAGCCGGACATGACGGTAATCTGGTTGATCAGATGATCGGTCGCGCCCGCACGCTTGTTCTCGCTGCCGATGCGCTGGCGCACGAGCGCGTCGTGCTCGGTCGTCATCGCCGCCACGGCACCGCTAATGGTCCGAAGCTGCAGGTCGGCGCGCTGATGTACAGGGTCGGCGTCAAGCCGGGTCGTCTCGGCGATCCCGATGGCGATCGTCGCGGCGGCAGCGTCGGCAACGGCGGCGGCGAGCGCAGCCGCGGCGCTATCGACGCGGGCGCTCAACTGGGGGTCATCGTCGAAGCTGGCCGCCTCACGGTGCCAGCGCGCCGCATCGGCGTCGGCGCGAGCGGCGCGCGCCGACGCCGCGTCGAGCGCTGCCGTCGTCGCCCGCATTTCGGCGACGGCGGCAGCATGCGCCTCGATCGCCAGCGACAGCACGCGCTCGCTGTCTGCCGCAACAGCTGTCGCTGCGTGGGTCGCCGCAGCGGCTTCGGGCAGCGCCGCCGCCGCCGTCGTCTCGGTTCGGGCCAGCCCTGCCGCTTCGTCGCCCAGTTGCGCCAGAGCGGTTGCCGCATCGGCGGTGACCGTCGCTTCGTGTCGACGGTCGCGGCGGATACCGTCATGCGCCTGCGTCAGATCGCGCTGCCGCCGCTCGGACTGGATCAGCGCGGCAGCAAGCTGGTCTCGGACGACTTGCTGCTGCTGCACAACCAGTGTCGCCGCTGCAGCTGCCGCACGGTGACCGGGCAGCGCCGCGGCGATGGCACCTTGTGTCGCCGTCACCGTGGCGAGCTCGCCGGCCGCCTCCCTCACAGCGGTCCCGGCGGCATCTGCAGCCGTTCGGGCCGCCGCCGCTGCCGTGCTCGCTGCCAACCAGCGTGCGTGGAGCAGCTGCGCCTCGGCAGCTCGGAGGCGTCCGGTCAACGTCCGATAGCGCTCGGCGGTCTTGGCGGCGCGGCGCAGCCCACCCGCCTGCGTCGACAGGCCGTGCAGGATATCGTCGAGCCGCGCCAGATTGGCGTCGGTAGCGCGCAGCCGCAGCTCGGCTTCCTGCCGCCGGACATGCAACCCGGCGATACCCGCCGCCTCCTCGAGCAACGCCCGGCGCTCGGCGGGCTTGGCCGCGACGATCGCGCCGATCCGCCCCTGGCTGACCAACGCGGGCGAGTGCGCGCCGGTGGCGGCGTCGGCGAACAGCAGCTGGACGTCGCGCTGGCGGACGTCGCGGCCATTGACCCGGTACGCCGAGCCGGCCCCACGCTCGATGCGGCGGCCGACCTCGATTGTCTCTTCGTCGGCGACCCCCACGGGACCAACGCGGTCGCTGTTGCCGAGAGTCAGCGTCACGTCGGCGATGTCGCGGGCAGGCCGCCGGACGGTGCCGGCGAAGATCACGTCCTCCATGCCGGCCCCGCGCAGCGACTTCGGCGAGCCTTCGCCCATCACCCAGCGCAGCGCCTCGAACAGGTTGGACTTGCCGCAGCCGTTCGGGCCGACGACGCCGGTCAGTCCCGGCTCGATCCGCAGTTCGGCGGGCTCGACGAACGACTTGAACCCGCTCAGCCTGAGCCGCTTGAACTCCATCGTCCCCCTGCCTCGGTCCCCCCGGACGTCATCCTACTGCAGCGCCGTATCGAGCTTGGGCCGCAGCATCGCCCAGTTGAACACGTCCTTCTGCGTCGCGCCGTTGACCACGAACCACGGCGTCCCCGTCAACCCGTATTTATTGGTCGCCTCGTCGCGAATCTTCGACAGCTTGTCGACGCCCGCCGGATCGCTCAGGCACTGATCGAATTTGGCGCGCGGGATGCCGCGGCTGCGGACGAAGCTGTCGAGCCCGCCCGCCAACGCGAGCGCCTTGACCTGCTCGGCCGGCGGCAACGCCTGCAGCCGCTTTGAATCGTCGACGGTCAGCTTGGTGTAGGGCAAGGTCCAACTCGGCTGATTTTCGTAGAACGCCGCGATCAGATTGAACGCCACGGGTGCCGGCTGGCACCGGACCAGCAGCGACGGCGGAAAATCGACGCCGTTCAGGATGAACGGCCGGTACTCGTAGCTCAGCTTGCCGCTGGCGATATAATTCGACTTCAACACCGGCAAAGCCTGCTCGTGGAACTCGCGGCAGTGCGGGCAGGTCAGCGAGGCGAACTCGACCAGCTTGACCTTGGCATCGGGATTACCCATGCGGAAACCGCCCTCGGGCGTCGCGGCGATCACCTGCGTCCAGACGGGCTTGCCCGCCGTCGTCGCGGCGGCACTCGGTGCTGCCGCCAGCGCTGTCGCGGTCACGGGCGTTGTCACTGCAGCAGCCGTCGCCGGGGTGATCGCTGAAGGCGGCGTCGCCCCAGCCGTCGCGGCTGGCGCGTTCGCTGTTGTTGTCGTGGTCGTCGCCGCCGGCTTGTTGCACGCTGCCAGCGCGAGCAGCGCCACGAGCCCGGCAAGCCTTCCAAACTTACGCATTCGCATTCCTTCGTGATCCTGTCGTCGCCATGTACCGCCGGCCCTGTGCTTAGCGCAATGCCGCGACCAGCGCGGGTTCGACCGTTTCCCACGTCAGCGCGCCGGCGATGACGTGGCCGTTGACGAGAAACGCCGGCGTGCTGCCGACGCCGATCGTCGCGGCGTTGTCGCGCAGCGCCGATAGTCGGTCCTGCAAGGCCGGATCGGCAAGGCACTGGGCGACCCGCGATCGCGCCATGCCGTGCGCCGCCATGAAGCCGTCGAGCCCACCGGCGCGCGCCAGCCCCGCGAGTTGCTGCCCAGCGGGCAGATTGGCGTAGCGCGCGATATCGTCGGCGGTCAGCGCCGCGAACGGCGCGGTCCAGCGCTCCTGCTGGTTATATAGCGCATCGGCGCGCGCGAAGAACGCTGCCGCCCCGTCGCAGCGCGCCAGCACCGCCGCCGCCATGTCGGGGCCGTTCAGGACATAGCTGCGATACTCATAGCTGACCCGCCCGGTGGCGATGTACTTGCTGCGCAGCGCCGCCATGCCGGTGGTGTAGAAATGCCCGCAGTGCGGGCAGGTCAGCGAGGCGTACTCGATAAGCTTGACCGGCGCGTCGGGATTGCCGACCCGGAAACCGCCCTGCGGCGTCGCGGCGACGGTGCGCAGCCAATCGACAGCGGGCTTGACGGCGGCAGAGCTGCCGGCGGGATTACCGGCGGAGAGCTTGGCTGAGGCAGCCTGCGGCGTGGGGACAGCCAGCGCTGGAACTGCGGCGGCCATTAGCATGAGGGCGAGCGAGCGAAACAACGGCGGGCCTTTCTACTGCACTGTCACCGAGACATAGCGGACGTCGTCCAGGTTTTGCGACTCTTTCGACATACCCGGTTCGACACTGACAGCAGCGAAGCCTGCTGCAAGGCGATTGGTCAGCACGACGAAGTCTTTATTGCATCAGCGGGTTGGAACCCGTCGTAGCATCGCCTTCCGGTTCCGCGATGGCAAGCGTTTGCCCCAACACCGGTCGCTGGTCGAGGTTGTACAGTGTGGCACGATCCGTCGTCGACACAATCGCCATCCTGGCTCGAAGCTGACGGCTTTGCTTCCCCTCCCTCTTGCGGGAGCGCGAGAGACGCGTCGCTTGGGGTGGCAGGATTTCCGGCTGGGTGTCGGCTGTCGCCGAACCCCACCCCGGCCCTCCCCGCAAAGGGGAGGGAGAAGGAAGGCATTGAGCGACGGTCATATTGCCGTCGTCCTCCACCAAAACCGGGAAAACCGGTGACACGTCGCGACGAAATGAACTCGTTTGACAGGGACACGACGACCGACGTGAGTTCGAATGGCGGCGCGACGGGCACGAAATACAAGATCATGAACGCTTATCACAAACGTATATTAACCGGAACGGTGTAATTTATCAAGCTCTGCTTTCCTCCCCCTCACGGGGAGGGCGAGAGACGCGTGGGTTGGCGTGGCCCGGGGTGAGGGTGTGTGCGAGTATCGGCTTGCGCCGAACCCCCACCCCGACGCTCCCCGCAAAGGGGGAGGGAGCAGTACGGTGTGCTGCTCCGATCGTCGCCCCGCGTCTGTTGGAGCATCGCCCGGCCTCTGGTATTTGTCCGGCAAGCGGTCGGAGCGCAATGTCGTGCTGGAGCTGCACAGCCTGTTGGCGGCGATGACGGTTCTGGCAGCGGCGACGCCCGCGGCGGTTGTCGCCGAGCCGGCTGGGCATATCACCGGCGTCGGCGGCATCTTCTTCAAGAGCGCCAACCCCAAAGCGTTGATGGCGAGGTATCGCGACGTGCTCGGGATCAAGCTCGAAGGCTGGGGCGCCATCAAACTGCGTTACGACGCGGCGAACCACCCGCCGGCAAAGATCATCAACGCGTTCGATCACACGACCGATTATACGAGCCCGTCGAAGCGCGACTATATGATCAACTTCGCCGTCGACGACCTGACCGCGTTTCTCGCGCGGTTGCAGGCTAAAGGCGTCACCGTGCTCAAGCGCGACGACAGCGCTCCGCATGGCAGCTTCGCTTGTATCGTCGATCGCGACGGGACGAAGATCGAGCTGTGGGGACCAACGGCGGGGGTAGTGCCTCAGTAGCCGAGACACGCACGCCGAAACTTGTTTTTTATGGGCTAGAAAACTGAAGCCCGCTCATCCCAAAATTGCCGAGGAACCCCCGCCTTACGATCCTGGGTCCCTCGGCAAACTCGGGATGAACGGGTTTCAGACTGTCTGCCGCAAACAGCGTTGAATTAACGTCCCTGCTTCACCGCACCACCGGCAACCCCTGCGTCGACGACAGCGCCTGCGCCAACGACTCGAGGCTGGCGCGGAGGTCGGGGTCGGCGATGTCGCGGAGCGTCGATTGCGTCTCGGCCGACAGCGGCGCGCCCGGTGTGGCGGCGGCACGGCGGCGGGCGAGCGCGGGCAGGTCGCCGTGCTGGAGCGAGAGTTTCTTAACTGCCTGATAGCCGAAGAAGGTGTTGGCACGTTCGACGATCTGCGGCTCGACCGCCTTGAGCAGCAGCGAAAAACTGCTGGTGACGCAGATCCGGAGTGTGCCGCCGGAGCGCTGACCGACGGGAAAGCTCAAGCCGATCGGCAGCGAGTACCGCGCATAATTCGCCCCGACGATCTCGGCCCAACGCGCGACGACGGCGTTCTGCATAAAACCGAAACGGCGGAACGCGGCCCCGCCGATCGCCGGCATCAACTCGCTGACCAGCCGCGAGCCGTGGCGTGCCGCAGTCAAGCGACGCATCGGAGAGTCGGTATCGGCCATGCGCGGACCATGCCATAACGCGGGTATGGACGTCGACACCGTTTCGCCGGCGCTGCTCGCGTGGTACGACCGCGACGCGCGGACGCTGCCGTGGCGCAGCCCACCGGGGACGCCGCCGCCTGCGCCGTATCGCGTCTGGCTGTCCGAGGTGATGCTGCAGCAGACCGGCACATTGGTGGTGTCGCGCTATTTCGCGCGCTTCACCGCGCTGTGGCCGACGGTCGAGGCGCTCGCCGCTGCGCCCGACGCCGACGTACTGCGCGAGTGGGCGGGGCTGGGCTATTACGCCCGCGCGCGCAACCTGATCGCGTGTGCCCGGGCGGTGGTGGCGCGCGGCGGCTTTCCCGACACCGAGGCGGGCTTGCGCGAACTGCCGGGCATCGGCGCGTACACCGCGGCGGCCGTCACGGCGATCGCCTTCGACCGGCGCGCGGTGGTCGTCGACGGCAATGTCGAGCGCGTCGTCGCGCGACTGTTCGCGGTCGTAGCACCGCTGCCACAGGCGCGCCCGCTGCTGTATGCGCACGCCGCGACGCTGACCCCGGCGGCGCATTGCGGCGACTATGCGCAAGCGGTGATGGACCTTGGCGCGACGATCTGTACGCCGCGCGCGCCGTCGTGCGAGCGCTGCCCGGTAGCGGCGCAGTGCGTGGCGTATGCCCGCGGCGAGGCGGCGCGCTATCCACTGCGGGTCAAGCGCGCGCCCGCGCCGGTGCGCCACGGTACCGCGTGGTGGATCGAGGCGGACGGCGCGGTGCTGCTGGTGCGGCGGCCGCCGTCGGGGCTGCTCGGCGGCATGCTGGCGCTTCCCGGCGGCGACTGGACCGCCGGCGGCGGCGCGCTCGACGCGGGCGCCGAAGCGACGCTGCCGTTCGCAGGCGATTGGCAAGACATCGGAACATTGCGCCACGTCTTCACGCACTTTGAGCTGCGCCTGCAGGTCATGGCGCTGCGGCTGGCGACGCACCCGCCGTTCGACGGCGAGTGGATTCCGGTGGGAGAGGTCGAGGCGATCGGGCTGCCGACATTGTACGCGCGCGCCGCGAGGCTTGCGATAGTAGGCGCGGCGCGGCAGTTGAGCTTTGCGGCGATGCAACCGCCCGACCTTCGATAACGCGCGCCACGATAACGAAAGCAGCTCGCCCATGACCGACTTCTTCGCTGGCCGGCCGGTTCCGGTGGTGGGCTTCAGCGGCTCGCCGCTCGACCGCGCCGACGCGTTGCGCCGCGACCCCGCCGCGCTGATCGCGGCACGCAGCGACCCCCGCGCGCGCTGGCTGCTGTTCGACGAGCTCGACCCGGTGCTGACCGCCAGCGGCGACCTCCACTGGCTGTATCGCAGCGACCTGCCCGACGACGCGCTGTCGGTGTTCCTCGGCTTCGATGCCGACGATGCGCCGCGCTTCGCCGCCGCCGGAGCCGCCGGCGGGATCGGCGGCACCGCGACCGACGCGCGCACCGCCGCAGCGCAGCTGGGTGATGGCCGCGCGGCGATCATCGCGCACGGCCGCGCGCTGATCGACTGGCACGCGCGGCACAAGTTCTGCGCCAATTGTGGAGCCGCGACCCGCCTCGACAAGGGCGGCCAGGCGCGACGCTGCGACAGCTGCTATGCCGAGCACTTTCCGCGCACCGACCCGGTCGTCATCATGCTGGCGATCAAGGACGATCACGCGCTCGTCGGCCGGCAGCCGCGCTTCCCCAAGCGCTTCCTGTCGGCGCTGGCGGGCTTTATCGAACCCGGCGAGACGATCGAGGAAGCGGTGGCGCGCGAGCTGTTCGAGGAGGCCGGCATCGGCACGCGCCGCGTCCGTTACATCGCCAGCCAGCCGTGGCCGTTCCCGTCGAGCCTGATGATCGGCGCGTTCGCCGAAGCGACCGGGTTCGAGCTGGCAATCGACGGCGACGAGCTCGAGGAGGCGCGCTGGGTGACGCAGGACGAGGTCCGCGCCGCGCTTGCCGGGACCGGCGACTGGCTCGCCCCGCCCCCGCTGGCGATCGCGCACACGCTGCTGCAGGAGTGGGTGGCGTGAGCCGCAGCCGCGCTGTTACCGGTAGGCGCTGAGCCGGCCCTTGTCGTCCATCACGAAGACCATGTTGCTTGCCACGATCGGCGGCAGGAAGGCCGGCTTGGCGAGCTTGACCGCCGACAGGATCTTGCCGGTATAGGGGGACACCGAGATCAGCTGGCCGTTCGAACCCGACAGGAGCAGGCGGTCGGAGGCGAGCACCGGGCCGAACCACTGGTACGAGCCCTTGCCCTTCTTCTTGTCGTCGCGGTGGGCGTAACGCGGTAGCTGCGTCACCCATTTGATCTTGCCCTCGCCGCGCGTCAGGCAGACGAGCTCGGCATCGAGCGTCACCGCAAAGACAAAATCGCCCGCGACCCACGGTGTCGAGATGCCGGCGAAGTTGCGCTCCCAGACGCGCTGCCCGGTGGCGAGTTCGAGCGCCACCATGCGGCCGCCGTGGCCGATAGCGAATACCCGCCCGCGGTCGATCACCGGCGATGCATCGATGTCGGTCAGGGCGTTCAAGGCGTTGCTGCGCCCGGTCCGCGCCAGCGCGTCCGCCCACACCGTGCGGCCGTTCTCGACACGCAAGGCGTTGAGTTCGCCGCTCGAATAGCCGACGACGACGGTATCGAGCGCGATCGCCGGCGCGCCCGCCCCGAGCAGCCCGGCGACCTCGACGGTTCCCGCCACCGACCATTTAGTCTCGCCCTTCGCCGCCCCGAGCGCGAACAGCTGATTGTCCTGCGTGATCGCGTAGATCGTATTGCTCGTCACTGCCGGGGCGTTGCGGAACGGCGCGGTCAGTTCGTCGCGCCATAGCTGCTTGCCGGTCGCCGCGTCGAACGCCGCGACGACGCCGTCGCCGGTCGTCGCATAGACCCGCCCGTCGCCCGCGCTGACGCCGCCGCCGAACGCCGCGTTGAGTTTCTTCTTGTAGGCGATTGTCTCGGTCCACTCGATCGCACCGGTCTTCATGTCGAAGGCGCGCACCGACGCGTTGGTGTCCATGGTGAACACCCGACCGTCCATGACGACCGGCGCGGCATTGAGGCGGCGCGTCGACGTGCTGCCCTTGCCGATCGACGCAGTCCATGCCCGGCTGAGACTCTCGGGCAGCGTCAGCTGGCCATTGGCCTTCGACGGCGAGCCGCCCGGCTGCGGCCAGTCGGCGTTGACCTGCGGCGCGGGCAGCACGACCGTCAGCGCCGCAAGTTCGGGCTCGGCCTGCACCTTGGTCTCGAAGTCGAGCACGGGAATCCGCGTACCGGTCGTCGGCGTCTTGGGCTTGTGCCCGAACGCCTTGCCGTGATGGCACGAGGCGAGCAGCGTCGCCGCGGCGGCGACCGCGATGAGATTACGGTGGCGTACGTTCACTGAGCGAGTCCTGACGCGTTCGAAGCAGCGGGGGTGGCTGGCGCAGTAGCGGCTTTCGACGCGGCGGCCGGCGACGGCGCCGGTGCCGGTGCGGTTGTCTTGGCGCGATCGGCGGGTGACACTCCCAGCGACACGGCCATCTGCGACGCCCGGCCGCGCAGCGCCGGCGAGGCATCGGCGTCACGGGCGATCGCAGCGAACAGTGGCCCTGCGAGCGCGAGCTTGCCCGCGCGCAACTGCGCGATCGCGGTCATCTCGGCGGCGATCGGGAACCACGGGTTGCCCGGCACGGCGAGCGACTGCAAACGGCTGACGATTACGGCGGGAGCCAGCGTGTCGAATTCGAGCCGTGTCGCCTTGATCGTCGCGAGATCGCGGAACGGCGGTGCGAGGCCGGTATCGGCGCTGATAAAGCGGTACAGCGCCAGCGCGCGTGGCACGTTGCCGCCCTGAGTCGCGTTCGCCGCCTGCGCCAGCACGGCAAGCGCGCGGTAGCCCGGCTGCGGCGACGCGGCGAGCTTGGCGAGCAGCGGCGCGGCACCTGCCGTATCGCCCGCGTCGGACTTGGCGAGCGCCTGCATCAATTGCTCGCCCGCGAGCCCCGCCTGCTTGACGCGTTCGGCACGCCAGTACAACAGCCCCGCAACAGCGGCGAGCAGCAGCACCAGCCCGATCAGCGCGAACCGGCCGTAGCGCGACCACCACCCAGCGATCTGGCTGCGGCGGTATTCCTCGTCGACTTCACGCAGGAACGCGGCGTCGGTAACGTCTGGCTTGACCAATTCACTCTCCAGTAACGCGGCCGACCCTTAGCGATTGGAACGGCAGCGCGCAAAGTTTTCGGCGGCGGGGTTAGAGCGGCGACCTCAGACCGGCGGAACCGGTAAAGGCGACGCTTCAGCCGGTGCGACTGCCGGGGCAGTTTCGTACAGATGCGCCGCCGCGGGAAATTCGCGCGACCGCACCGCCGTCGCATAGCTCGCCGCCGCGGTGTCGATCCGCGTCGCGAAATCGTCGAAACGGCGGACGAAGCGGGCGGTACGTTCGAACATGCCGAGCATGTCGTCGATCACCAGCACCTGGCCATCGCATGCTGCCGAGGCGCCGATGCCGATCGTCGGGCAATCGACGCTTGCGGTAACGGCGCGGGCCAGCGGCTCGACGACGCCTTCGACGACAATGGCGAAAGCTCCGGCGCGGGCGATCGCCTGCGCGTCGTCGACGATCCGGGCGTATTCGGCGTGGGTCTTGCCGCGCGCCGCATAGCTGCCGAGCGCATTGATCGACTGCGGCGTCAGCCCGACGTGGCCCATCACCGGTATCCCGCGCGCCACGAGGAAGGCCACCGTCGGGGCCATCGCAACGCCGCCTTCGAGCTTAACGCCTGCCGCACCGGTTTCAGCAAGCACCCGCGCCGCCGACGCGAACGCGCCTTCGGGGCTGGCTTCGTAGCTGCCGAAGGGCAGGTCGACGATGACGACGCTGTGATACGAGCCGCGCACCACCGCTGCGCCGTGCGCGCACATCATATCGAGCGTCACGTGCACCGTCGAGTCGAGACCGTAGACCACCTGCGCCAAGCTGTCGCCGACGAGCAGCAGGTCGCAGTGCGGGTCGAGCAGCTGCGCCATCCGCGCGGTGTAGGCGGTCAGCATGACGATCGGCTCGCCGCCCTTGCGCCGCGCGATCTGCGGCACCGTCAGGCGTTTCATCGGCGCGGGTGTCGGCGTCGCGCGGCTGGTTGCGGTGTCGAGCATATATTGTGCCGACACGCCGTTTACTCCCATTCGATCGTGCCGGGCGGCTTGCTGGTGTAGTCGTACACCACCCGGTTGATGCCGCTGACCTCGTTAACGATGCGCGTCGCCACCGCGGTCAGGAAGCTGCTGTCAAAAGGGTAGACATCGGCAGTCATGCCGTCGACCGAGGTTACCGCGCGCAGTGCACAAACGAAGTCGTAGGTGCGCCCGTCGCCCATGACGCCGACGGTGCGCACCGGCAGCAGGACGGCGAACGCCTGCCAGATCGCGTCGTACAGCCCGGCCTTGCGGATCTCGTCTAGATAGATCGTGTCGGCTTTGCGCAGGATGGCGCACTTTTCCGCGGTGACTTCGCCCGGAATACGGATCGCCAGCCCCGGGCCGGGAAAGGGATGACGGCCGACGAAAGCCGGCGGCAGCCCGAGTTCGACGCCGAGTGCGCGGACCTCGTCCTTGAACAGTTCGCGCAGCGGCTCGACCAGCGCCATGTTCATCCGCGCCGGCAGGCCGCCGACGTTATGATGGCTCTTGATCGTTACCGACGGCCCGCCAGTGAAGCTGACGCTCTCGATGACGTCGGGGTAGAGCGTGCCCTGCGCGAGGAACGCCGCGCCGCCAAGCTTCGCCGCTTCGGCCTCGAAGACATCGATGAAGCTCTTGCCGATAAACTTGCGCTTCGCCTCGGGGTCAGTGATCCCGACCAGTCCGCCGAGGAACCGCGCCGACGCGTCGACGTGGACCAGCGGAATCCGGTAATGTTCGCGGAACAGCCCGACGACCTGCTCAGCCTCGCCGGCGCGGAGCAGGCCATGATCGACGAAGACGCAGGTCAGCTGGTCGCCGATCGCCTCGTGGATCAGTACCGCGGCGACAGCGGAGTCGACCCCGCCCGACAGCCCGCATAACACCCGCTCGCCGCCGACCTGGGCGCGGATCGCGGCGACCTTGGCGGCGCGGAACTCGGCCATCGTCCACGTCGGCGCGCAGCCCGCGACGTGCCGGACGAAATTGGCGAGCAGCCTCGCCCCGTCGGGCGTGTGATAGACCTCGGGGTGGAATTGGACTCCATAGTAGCGCCGCGCCTCGTCGGCGATCGCGGCGAACGGCGCGCCGTCGGAGCGCGCGACGACGACGAAGCCCGGCGGGATCGCGTCGATGCGGTCGCCGTGGCTCATCCACACCTGATGACGCTCGCCAGTCGCCCAGAGGCCGTCGAACAATGCATTCGGAGCGACGATGTCGATGAAGGCGCGGCCGAACTCGCGGTGGCCCGACGACGTCACCGCACCGCCGAGCTGAGCGCACAGCGCCTGCTCGCCGTAGCAGATGCCGAGCACCGGGACGCCCGCGTCGAACACCGCTGGCGCAGCGCGCGGGCCGTCGGCGTCGGTCACCGAGGCGGGACTGCCCGACAGGATGATGCCGCGCGGCTGCAGGCGCACGATCGCCGCCGTCGCGCCCGAGAACGGCACGATCTCGCAATAGACCCCGGCCTCGCGGACCCGGCGGGCGATGAGTTGCGTAACCTGGCTACCGAAGTCGAGAATCAGAATGGTATCGTCGGCGGGCGGGTCACCGGCGATCACACCGTCGCGCGCCGCCGCGGTTGCCGGCGCGTTGAAAAAAGCCCGGGCTGCACCGGCCGCATCGCCGTCGGAGCAGGCAAGAACTGGCGATGTGACAGCGGGCAGCTCAGGCAAATACGTTCCCTCGGGCGTCATCGAAGCGATGCGCGGCGGTCTAGGACCGCCGCGCATCCGAGTCCAGTTGAGCGGACCCAGCGGTCATCGCCCGCCGCGACCCGGCTCAGCTCAATCGTAGCTCGGTGATCCGGCCGTAGCTCGCGGTACAGTCGAAGTGCGAGCGCTGGCCGGTCGAGCGGTCGTCCTGATCGCGCGTCACCGCGAGCGCGCCACGCACCCGCGCGCCGTGCGGCGCGGGGTCGACGTGATCGATGCCGACGACGCGGGCAAAGCCGCCGCGCGCACCCGCCGCCTGCTCGGCCGCACGCGCACATTGATCGATCGGGCTCTCGGTACCCTGCGAGTTCGAGTTGGCGGTCGTCGACATCTGGCCGCTCGAGATGGAGCCTACCGGTGCGCCGTTCTGCGCCGGGTAAGCATCGCGCGCCGCCGGGTATGCCGGATAGCTACCCTGCGGCGGATAGCGGCCGGGAGCATAATAGCTGCCGTCAGGCACATAGCCGTTGGGGCCGGGAGGTGCCGCATAGACCGGCGGCGCATAGTCATAGCCCGGCGTATAAATATAATCTGGCCCGCTCGACGCGACCGCCACGGCGGTTCCGAATAACGCTGCGCCGAATAGGAAGTCGCCAAAGCCGAACCCGCCGTAATAGCCGCACGAGCCGTAGTAGCCGCACGATCCGTAGTAGCCGCTGTAGCCACGACCGTAATAGCCGCCGCGACCGTAGTAACCACCGAAGCCACGACCGTAATCGCCGCCGTAGCCGCGACCATAATGACCTCCGTAACCGTGGCCGTCATGATATCCACCGTAACCGCCATGATAGCCACCGTAGCCACCACCGTGATAACCGCCACCGCCGTGGAACCCAGCGGCTACGGCTGGCGACCCGGCACTCATCGCGTTCGTCGCAGCGAAGACCGCGATGAGCGCAACCCGGAATCCTGAACGCATGCCCAACCTCTTGCTTGATAGCCTGACCTTACACCTAAGTGATGATACCGGCGATGAACCAGCGCTCAGGTTGCGATAGCCTGCAGCACAACGCGCCAATCCGCCGCCAGTTCGACCGGACGCCGATTCGCGCGGTCGACATAGACGTGCACGAAAAAACCCTCGGCGGCAGCGTCGCTGCTGCCGTCGGTGAACAGGCCGATCTCGTAGCGGACGCTGCTGCGCCCGACATGCGCGACGCGCAAACCGACCTCGACGACCTGCGGGAAGGCGACGGCGCGGGCATAGCGGCAACCGGTCTCGACAACGAGGCCGATCACCTGTCCGGCAACGATGTCGAGCACCCCCGCCTCGATCAGATGAGTGTTCACGGCGGTGTCGAACCAGCCGTAATAGACCGCATTGTTGACATGTCCGTAGACATCATTGTCTTGCCAGCGGGTCGCGATCCGACGGTAGGCCCGGTAGTCGCCGCGCAGGCGGAACGCCGGACGCCCGCCGCTCACCAAGCCTATTCCTCGGAAGCGGCGGCGTTATTCTCGGCCGGACCGCTGTCCTGGCCCTTGGCGCTGACGTCGCGGTCGATGAACTCGACGATTGCCATTGCGGTCGCGTCTGAGCGGCGCAAACCGGTCTTGACGATACGGACGTAACCACCCGGGCGGTCGGCGTAGCGCGTCGCAATCACGTCGAACAGCTTGACTAGCTGCGCATCGTCCTGAAGCCGCGCATCCGCCAGCCGGCGATTCGAGAGGCCGCCGTGCTTCGCAAGCGTCACCAGCTTCTCAACATACGGCCGGATCTCGCGCGCCTTTGGCAGCGTCGTGGTAATCTGCTCGTGCTTGATCAGCGACGCCGCCATGTTGCGGAACATCGCCAGCCGATGGCTGGTCGTCCGGCCAAGTTTACGATGGGCGTTACCGTGACGCATCTGATCTATCCTGTTCGTTCGGGAGCCGTGTCAGGTACCCCGGAGCTGGCCTGAAACCTTCAAGCCGCGGTCGTCGCTTGCCCGGGCGGAATCAATATTCCGCTTCGAGCTTCTTCGCCATTTCTTCGATGTTCTCCGGCGGCCAGCCGGCGATATCCATGCCGAGGCGCAAACCCATCGCCGACAGCACTTCCTTGATCTCGTTCAGCGACTTGCGCCCAAAGTTCGGGGTCCGCAGCATCTCGCTCTCGGACTTCTGGACGAGATCGCCGATATAGATGATGTTGTCGTTCTTCAGACAGTTGGCCGACCGCACCGACAGCTCAAGTTCATCGACCTTCTTGAGCAGATAGCGGTTGAGCGCCGCGGTGTCGTCGATCTCGATCGGGCCGAGCGGCGCATGCTGAACATGCTGGACCGCCGACGGCTCCTCGAAGTTCACGAATAGCTGGAGCTGGTCCTGCAGGATACGCGCCGCATAAGCGAGCGCATCGTCGGGGCTCAGCGTGCCGTCGGTCTCGACTGTCATCGTCAGCTTGTCGTAGTCGAGCTCCTGCCCGACGCGGGTATTCTCGACCTTGTAGGCAACCTGGCGCACCGGCGAGTATAGCGCATCAACCGGGACGAGCCCGATCGGCGCGTCCATCGGACGGTTGGCCGACGCCGGGACATAGCCCTTGCCGGCCTCGACGGTCAGTTCGAGGTTGAGCGTCGCGCCGGTGTCTAGCGTGCAGATCACCAGCTCGGGGTTCATCACTTCCATGTCGCCCGAAACGCTGATCTGGCCCGCAGTGACTTCGCCTGGCCCGGTCGCGTTGAGCATCAACCGCTTGGGCTGATCACCCTGCATGCGGATGGCGATCTGCTTGATGTTGAGGACGATATCAGTGACATCCTCGCGCACGCCGGCGAGCGAAGAAAATTCGTGGAGCACGCCTTCCATCTTGATGGACGTCACCGCCGCGCCCTGCAGCGACGACAGCAGTACGCGGCGCAGTGCGTTGCCGAGCGTCAGCCCGAAGCCGCGTTCGAGTGGCTCGGCGACGAACACCGCCTTTCGCTTGGTGCCGCCGCCGACCTTGACGTCGAGCTTGTTCGGCTTCTTGAGTTCGGTCCAGTTCTTTGCGATCACTGCCACTTGTTCACCTCAAAGCTTAAAGGGGCGCGCTGCAGCGCTCAACCCTGGGTCCAGAACCGTGCGCCGCCCCCGCGGGCCGCGTCCGGCAGCTAGACACGGCGGCGCTTGGGCGGCCGGACGCCGTTGTGCGGGATAGGAGTGACATCGCGGATCGAGGTGATGTTGAAGCCGACCGCCTGCAGCGCCCGCAACGCCGACTCGCGGCCCGAACCCGGCCCACGAACTTCGACCTCGAGCGTCCGGACACCGTGCTCGGCGGCCTTCTTGCCGGCATCCTCGGCGGCCATCTGCGCCGCGTACGGCGTCGACTTGCGGCTGCCTTTGAAGCCCATCGTCCCCGCCGACGACCAGGCAATCGCATTGCCCTGCGCATCGGTGATGGTGATCATGGTATTGTTGAACGACGCGTTGACGTGCGCGACGCCGGAAGTGATATTCTTGCGCTCACGGCGTTTGATGCGAGCTGGTTCGCGGGCCATTTATCTATCCTTGATCGGCACGGAAGGTGGTGAAGCAGACGGGACTGGCCCGCGCTACTTCTTCTTGCCGGCGATCGGCTTGGGCTTGCCCTTGCGGGTACGAGCGTTGGTGTGCGTGCGCTGGCCGCGAACCGGCAGCCCGCGGCGGTGCCGCAAGCCACGGTAGCAGGCGAGATCCATCAACCGCTTGATGTTCATCGCGGTGTTGCGACGGAGGTCGCCCTCGACGGTCAGATCACGGTCGATCATCTCACGGATCTGTAGCACTTCGGCGTCAGTCAGGTCCTGGACCCGACGTTCGCGCGGCAGTTCGAGCTTCTCGACGATGCCGAGCGCCTTGGTGCGCCCGATTCCATGAATATAAGTCAGGGCGATCTCGACGCGCTTGTTGGTCGGGATGTTGACACCCGCAATACGTGCCATGAATAAAGTCTCCTAGCTCCACAGGGCGGCGTGGCACGCGCGCCCCATCTCAAAGCGATGAACCTGATCCAACGGAAAAACGGCGCACGCAACGAAGCGCCGCCGACAACCGGTGAAACGGGATAAGCCGCAACTAAGGTTCGAGCCCCGCTGAGTCAAGCACCCGGCTTTCATCGCGGCCGCGCTTTGCAACAGGTCGGCGGCTTGCATCGCCGCCTTCGGGCGCTAAGCGGGGGACGATGCAGCGCCTGACCCTAGATGTGCCGGTTCCGCAAGCCCTGCGCGGCGCGATACTCGCGCTCGGCAATTTCGACGGTTTCCATCTCGGTCACCAGGCGGTGGTCGGGCGCGCGGTCCAGCGTGGTGCGCACGAGCGGCGACCGGTGATCGTCGCGACGTTCAATCCGCATCCGGTGCGCTGGTTCAAGCCCGATGCGGCGCCGTTCCGGCTGACGAGCCTCGACCAGCGCGAGCGATTGTTCGCACAGACCGGGGCCGACGCGATGCTGGTGTTCGCATTCGACGGAACACTGGCCGCGACCAGTGCCGAGGAATTCATCGAGCGGTTGCTGGCCGAGCGGATCGGGGCCGCCGGCGTGGTGACCGGCGGCGACTTCACCTTCGGGGCGAAGCGCGGCGGCAATGCGCGGGTGCTCGCCGAGCTGGGGCCCGCGCACGGGATCATCGCCGAGACGGTCGCGCCAGTGA
>JAYTHJ010000093.1:0-1692 GCA_043732725.1 Sphingomonadaceae bacterium
GCCGCCGGGGCCGCTGACCGACGCGGCGATCGGCGGTGCGTTCGCGCTGACCGATCAGGACGGCCGGCCGGTCACGGCGGCGAGCTTTGCCGGCAAGTATCCGATCTATTATTTCGGCTACACTTTCTGCCCCGATGTCTGCCCGGTCGATGTCGCCAATATCGCGCAGGCACTGAAACTGTTCGAGAAATCCGATCCGGCGCGCGCTGCGCGGGTCCAGCCGGTGTTCGTCAGCGTCGATCCCGAGCGCGACACCCCGGCGGGGCTCAAAACGTGGCTGGCGGCGTTTAGTCCGCGCTTTATCGGCCTTACCGGCTCGGTCGCGCAGGTCGACGCGGTCAAGCGCACGTTCAAGGTTTTCGCCAGCCGATCGGGAACGGGCAAGGACTATCTCGTCAGTCACAGTGCGGTGACGTATCTGTTCGGTCCCGACGGCAAGCCGATCAGCTTTGTCGAGAGCGGCGCGGCCCCTGCGGTGATCGCCGCCGCGCTCGATCAGTACGTCCGGTGAGCGAGGCCGGATCGGCGTTCTGGAAGACCAAGCCGCTGGCGGCGATGAGCCGCGACGAGTGGGAGAGCCTGTGCGACGGCTGCGGCAAGTGCTGCGTCCACAAGCTCGAGGACGAGGACACCGGTGAGCTGCTGCCCACCAATGTCGCCTGCCGCCTGCTCGACCGCCGCAGCGGGCAATGCTCGGATTATCGCAACCGCAAGGCGCACGTCCCCGAATGCGTCCGGCTGACCCCGGCCAAGCTCGAGACGCTCGACTGGCTGCCGTCGAGCTGCGCCTATCTGCTCGTCCACCGTGGCCACGACCTGCCCGGCTGGCACCATCTGGTCGCGGGCGATCGCGACGCCATCCACCGCGCCGGTATGTCGGTGCGCGGCTGGACGGTCAGCGAAGACGACGCCGGACCGCTCGAGAACCACATTATCGAGAGCGAGCTGTAGCACCGCCGGGCGCTCAAGCGCGGGGGTGGGCATTGCGATAGACGTCGAGCAACTGCGCCGCGTCGACCGACGTGTAGATTTGCGTCGACGACAGGCTGGCGTGGCCGAGCAGCTCCTGGATCGAGCGCAGGTCGGCCCCGCGCGCCAGCAGGTGCGTCGCGAAACTGTGGCGCAGCGCGTGCGGCGTCGCGCTCGTCGATAGTCCGAGCACGGTGCGGGCGCGCGCCATCGTCCGGCGGATCAGCTCGGGTGCCAGCGCCCCGCCGCGCAAGCCGCGGAACAGCGGCGCGGTCGCGGCAAGCGGCCACGGGCACAACTCAACATAAGCCTCGATCGCGCTGCGCGCCACCGGCAGTAGCGGTACCATCCGGGTCTTGTTGCGCTTGCCGGTCACCGCCAGCACCGCATTCAGCGGGATCGCGCTGCCGGTCAGCGCCAGCGCCTCGGCGATCCGCAGGCCGCCACCGTAGAGCAGCAGCAGCACCGCGGTATCGCGTGCCGCCAGCCACGGAAGCGTCGCGGTCTCACCCGCCTCGACGGTCAGCGCGTGGGCATCGGCGGGCGATACCGCGCGCGGCAGGCGGACGGCGCGCTTGGGTGTCGCCAGTCCGCGCAGCCCGGCGGCGACGATCCCGTGGCGGCGCTCGGCCCAGTCGAAGAAGGTGCGCAGCGCAGCGACTTCGCGCGCTGCCGAGGCATTGCCCAAGCCCCCGCTGCGCCTTGCGGCGAGATAAGCGCGGA
>JAYTHJ010000094.1:0-5881 GCA_043732725.1 Sphingomonadaceae bacterium
GCCATCAGCGTCATCGCAACGATGGTCCAGCGCCAGGCGAGGACGACCCGCCAGAGTTGCTGCAACGTCATCAGGCCTGCGCCGACTGTAGCGCGGCGCGACCGAGCCGTTGTTGCGCTCTTATCGCACCGGGCACGTGCTGCCGGCGGGGATAGCAGCGTGCAACCAGCGCCGCCACCATCGCCACAGCAATATACCCCAGGGTGTTGTTATAGTCCTCCGCAAGCACACCCTTGATGACGACATAGATCACCAGCAGCAAAGCCGTTGGCCCGGCAAGTTCAACTTCGGGGTCGCGCGACGTGAAGTACATACGCAGCGCCAGCCATGCCGCCCAGAAAAATACCCCATAGGTCGCCAACATGCCGATGACGCCCGACTCCAGAGTGGTCTTCAGATACTGGCTGTCGATCGTCAACAGCCCGCCAGGACTGCGGTAACCGAGCACGACGCCACTGGTACCGGCGCCGTAACCGAGCGGATTGCGGAGGATCTTCGGAATTCCCATCGCCAACTGGTCGTACCGCGCGTCGGTGCTGCCGGCATAGCCTTCGTGGCCGAATACCATCGAGTGCAGCGTGTGACTGGCGAAGATCAGGCCGAGCAACATCAGCGCGATCACGGGTATCGTGACCACCGCTGCCGAGGTCGCGAACGTCGCCTTGCGCGCACGGGCTCGTAGCGCTGCCATCAGCGCATAGCCGACATGCGCGATGATGAAGCCGATCTTGCCGAGGCGCGTGTCGGTGAACATGATGTTGGGAACGATCAGCAGCCAGGCCGCTATCATCGTCAGACGAAGCTTCAGGGTCTTGGCCGTGACCATCCAGTGCAGGACGAACGGCAGCACGAGGGCGAGCAATTCGGCGTAGATAAGCGATACGGTGAAGGTGCTGTGAACGCGGTACGTCCCGAAATATTGACGCGCTTGACTGCTAAAGATGGCACCGAGCACCTCATCGTTGTCGACCTTCAGGAACGACGGAATATGGCCTTCCCAGAATAACTTCTGCTGGGCATGCTCGAGGAACCCGAAAATCGAGAGAGTCACGACGATAATCACCATTGTACGCGCAAAACTTGTAACTCGACCTGGCTTGCTAAAGATGAAACAGCCGACGAAAAACGGTATCGTCCAGTACATCTGATCGTTAGCGAACTTGGTCGCGGCCGTGATCGGTTGACGCGTAAACAGCGTGGCCAGCGTCTGCGCCACCAATTCAGTGAGCAGCAACGCCCAGATCACCGGCGAGGCTTGCGCGGTCTCGAGCATGCGGCGGCGGAAAACACTCGAGATCGACGAGCAATAGAGTGCAACGACGATCAACACGAACAAACCCAGCCGTCCGGCGCTGAACCACGGCAGCCCAGGCAGCGCAATCGCGATGTACGACGGCCATAGATAATAGAGCGCGACGAACCAGGTGAACGACGTAATCAGCGTGCGTTCGGGAAAGGTCGTTCGGTCCGGCAGCAGCCACAGCGCGAGCAGCAGCAGCACGGCGATCGGAACCATCGGCAGGACGACCAGCTGGGGTGGCAGATAGGCCATGGCAACGCCGTACAGCGCTGCCAGCGCCAGCAGCAATGCCAGCCTCAACCCGCGCTGCCACAATGCCGGCGAGCCGGTTGCCACCTGGGTGTACAGCGGCAACGTGATCTGATCGGCGCGCATCGGCTCCCTTCGATATAACGTTGCGCTTCTAGCAGCTTACGCCGCCGGGCTGAAGCCGGTTATGCTCCTGTCTAACGATTCATTACAGCGCCGTCACCAGCGCTCAATCGTTGACCTGCCGCTTGAAAAAGCGCGGGATCGCGACTTCGGCATCGGGCTGCGCTTCGGGTTCGGGGGCAAGCGCCGGCTCGGGCGGGCGCGGCTTCGCCGGACGGCTGAGGTTCATCATCTTCTCGAACAGCGACAGCGGACGCTCTTCTGCGGCAGGCGCGGGCGCGCGCATCGGCGGCGACGGTGCGGCTGGAGCCGGTGCCGCCGTCGGCGTGAAGCGGATGACGCTCGGCTCGCGCGGTAGCTCGCCATCGGCCTCGACGATGTCGTTCAGACTGAGGTCGAGTTCCTGCATTGCCGGCGCGGCCTCGGACAGCGCCGCGACGGGCGCGGCAAAGACCGGGGCCGGGACAGCTTCGACGCGCGGCTCTGGCCGGACTTCCGGGCGGCCAGCGGTAGCGCTCGGAAAAGCGCTCGCGGTGCCGCCAAAGCCGGTCGGCGCGCGCGTCGATACCGCCGGCGTGTAGGCGACGACGTCGATGCCAGTGGCAACGACCGAGACGCGCATCATGCCATCGAGGTCGGGGTTGAAGGCGCTGCCGACGATGATGTTCGCCTCGGGGTCGACCATCTCGCGGATGTGCGAGGCGGCCTCGTCGACCTCCATCAGGCGAAGATCCTCGCCGCCGGTGATGTTGATGATGACGCCTTTCGCCCCGCGCATCGAGACCTCGTCGAGCAGCGGATTGGCGATCGCCTTTTCGGCGGCCTCGATGGCGCGATTCTCGCCCCGCGCCTCGCCGGTACCCATCATCGCCTTGCCCATTTCGGACATGACCGTGCGGATGTCGGCGAAATCGAGGTTGATCAGGCCGGGCATGATCATCAGGTCGGTGATGCCGCGAACGCCTTGGTGGAGCACCTGGTCCGCCATGCCGAACGCTTCCTTGAAGGTGGTGTTGGCGTTGGCAATCAGGAACAGGTTCTGGTTGGGAATGATAATCAGCGTGTCGACGTGCTTTTGCAGCTCGGCGATGCCCTCCTCGGCCGCGCGCATCCGGCGCAAGCCCTCGAAGGCGAACGGCTTGGTGACGACGCCGACCGTCAGGATACCCTTGTCGCGCGCCGCGCGGGCGACAACCGGAGCAGCGCCGGTTCCGGTGCCGCCGCCCATGCCCGCGGTAATAAAGCACATATGACAACCGTCGAGCGCCGCATCGATCTGATCGATGGTTTCCTCGGCGGCGGCGCGCCCGATCTCGGGCCGCGAGCCGGCCCCGAGACCCTGCGTGATCTTAAGTCCGAGCTGGATACGCGTCTCGGCGGTGCTGATTGCCAACGACTGCGCGTCGGTGTTGGCGACAACGAAGTCGACCCCCTGAAGCTTGCTGCTAATCATGTTGGTGACCGCGTTGCCGCCAGCCCCGCCGACGCCGATGACTACGATCCGCGGCTTGAGTTCGGTCAGCTCGGGGCGGGTAAATTCCATCATCTCGTATCTCCCTCTACCAAGGCCTACTACAACTGGTGTGAACCGTCCAAGGAATCACAGGCTCGATTTCAACTTATCCACCGTATTTCGCCACCAGCCGGTCGCGTTGACGGCGGGCGTGCCGCGGCGGTCGGGGCCGGGCATATTCCACAGATCGGGCACGTCGGCGGCGGCGAACAGCGCAAGGCCGGTCAGCGTCGCGAAGGCGCAGCCGGATTGTGCATCGGGCACGCCGGTGAGACCGCGCGGACGCCCTAGCCGAACATTTTTGCCGAGCACACCCTGCGCGAAATCGGCGATCGCTTTCAGCTCCGCGCCGCCGCCGGTCAGCACCACCTGCCGCGCCTGCGGGCCGGCAAAGTCGAGCGCGATCAGTTGCTTGGCGACCTCGCCGAACAGTAGGTCGAGACGATGGCGGATGACCGCGATCAACTGCGCCTTGGGCACGCGCACCGGCTCGGCGCTGTCGTCGTCGCTGATCGGCGGCACCTCGATGACGTCGTGATTGTCCTTTTGAGTCGTGATCGCTGCGCCGTGCAGCGTCTTCAATCGTTCGGCATGCACACGCCGGGTCGCGAAGTTGCTGGCGATGTCGGTGGTGATGTCGCTCGCGCCCATCGGTACCGAGGCGACGCCGACCAGCTGTCCGCCGGCGTGCACGGCGATGGTCGTCAGCCCCGCGCCGATCTCGACCAGTGCGACGCACAGCTCGCGCTCCTCGCGCGCCAGCACCGCGAGGCTCGACGCGGCCGGCGAGGCGACGATGGCGCGTACTCCCAGATGCGCGCTGCGCACGACGAGATCGAGGTTGAGGATAGGCGGACGCTCCGCGGTGACGATGTGAATGTCCATACCGAGCCGGTCGGCGTGGAAGCCGATCGGGTTGGCCACGCCGGTCAGCCCGTCGATGGTGTACAGCGCGGGCTGCGCGTGCAGCACGGTACGGTTGCCCGGGTCGATCCGCGCGCGCCCGGCGGCGAGCAGCGTGGTCATGTCCGCCGTATTCACCTTATGCCCGGCGATGTCGATTTCGACATTCTCGACGGCACTGCGCAAGCTGCCCGCCGACAGGTTGACATAGACGTCCTCGACCTGGACGCCGGCGTTGCGCTCGGCCTGATCCATGGCAGCGCGGATCGCGCCTTCGGTCTTTTCCATATCGGCGACGAGCCCGCGCCGCAGCCCGTCGCAGCTGCGCTGGCCGACGCCGATAACGCGCGGATCGGCACTGCCCTCGGAACCGCCGGTCATGACGATCATCGCGGCGACCTTCGAGGTTCCAACGTCGAGCAACGCGACCGTGCGCTCGCGGCCGGCGCGTTCGCGGCCGGAACGCTCGATCGGCTTGACCGCGTTCAAATCGTCAGCTCCTTCGCCGCCGGTGCAGCCGCGGTCGCACTGCCGACCCGCACAGTGATCCGCCCCGGCAGCCGCATATCGAAGCGCGCAAAGCCCTTGCCGAGCAAGCCGCTGCTCCGGTCGATCGCCTCGAATTTCGTCAAGGCGGTCGCGGCGGCGAGGCTTCCCTCGGGGAGCGCCAGCGTCTCGCCCGAGCGAAAGCGCAGATCCCAGCGCCGCTCACCGACCAGCGTCGCGGCGTTCACAGCGGCCCCGGCACGCGGGTAGTGAGCCAGCAGCATCAGTAACGCGTGCACCTGCAGATTAGCCCCCGGCCCGACGACCAGCGGCAGCTGCGCGAAGCGGCTGAGGCGGTCGTCGGTGAGCAGCGCGCCAGTGCGGTCGATTGCGTAGAGTCGGCGGTGATGCTGCCAGAGTGCAACAGGGACACGCTCGGTGATCCGCACGACCAGCGTGTCGGGCAGCCGCCGGGTAACGCTCGCATCGGCAACCCACGGCAGTGCCTTCAGCCGCGCCCGCACAGCGTCAAGATCGACCGCCAGCATCGAATTGCTCGCACCCTCGAATGCGGCAGCGTAGATGCCGAGTCTGGCGCTATGCGCGACGCCGCTGACCTCGACGTGACGTACCTCGAACCCGGCGCGCGCCGCGGCGTGCGTCGTCGACTGCCACCAGCGCTGCGGATAACCGAACACCCACAGGCCGAGCAGCGCTGCGATCAGCAGCAACACTCCGAACACCGTCACGAGTCGCCGCCGCAGCCGCGCCGGCGCGACCGGCAGCCGGATCAAGCGCGGCGGTGCGGGCCGGGACTTGGCTGGACGGCGCGTCGCGGGCGCGCCGCGGCGGAGCGCGACCGTGCTCATGCCGCGGCCTCCAACAGGCGCGCGACCAGTGTATCATAATCGATGCCGCGATACCGCGCCTGCTCGGGGACGAGGCTGAGCGGAGTCATGCCGGGCTGCGTATTGATCTCAAGCAAGTACAATCCGGCCTCGCCCTGCGCCGGGTCATAGCGGAAGTCGGACCGCGACACGCCGCGGCAGCCGAGCGCGCGATGTGCGCGCAACGCCACGTCGAGCGCCGCCGCGGTAATTTCGGGCGGCAGCTCGGCGGGGCAGATATGGACGGTCAGGCCATCGGTGTATTTGGCATCGTAATCGTAGAAGCCCTGCATCGGGCGGAGCTCGGTCACCGCGAGCGCTTCGTCACCGAGCACCGCGACGGTCAGCTCGTGCCCGGCGATGAACGGCTCGGCGAGCAGCTGCACGAAATGCTCCCACGGCCCGACGGCATCGCGCATG
>JAYTHJ010000095.1:0-5879 GCA_043732725.1 Sphingomonadaceae bacterium
CAGGCCGAGGCGCTTGCGACCGGCATCGCCCTGCCGCTGCTGGTCCTTGGGGTTGTCGTTCAGGCCGCGGCACCGACCGCCGCCTACGTCGTCGGCGGACCGCTGCTCCTCGCCGGACTGGCGGTGGCCGGATACGCATTTGCGCCACGCCTCGGGACACCAGTCGTGGTGATCGCGGCGGCGCTTGGCACCGGTTATCTGCTCGGCTTCAGCTTCTTCTTGATCGAGGCGATCGGCCCCGACACGCCCGGGGCGGCGGCGCTGCCGCTCGCGCTGATCGCGGCGTTGCTCTGGCCGCTGGTCCCCGCCGTGCCGTCGCGCCGGGCGGCGACGGCCGGCCTTGTTCTGCTTGTCGCGGCGATCGGCATCGCGCTGTGGGTGCGGCTCGATCCGATCGCGGCGACGGTCCCGCTGTATAGCCTCAAGTCCTAATCGCCGACGATGCGCAATGATGGAGATTGATCGTGCCCCATAAATCCAGAAGGTCGGCGGTGGCGGCCCTGCTGGTGTCGATGATCCCGATCACGAGTGCGGCTGCACCGCCTCCGCTGGCCGCGCAGGTCGTCATACCAGCTGGCTATGCCGCACTCGTGTCCCTGTTCGCTGACTGGCGTGCGTTTGTCGCCCCGACAATCCGCGCCAGTGTGCCCGACTATAGTGCGGCGACGATGGCGGCGAAGGCGGTCGACCTCCACGGCTTTCGCGCCAAGTTAGCGGCGATCGACACACGTGGCTGGTCGCCGGCGGCCACGAACGACTGGCTACTGGTCGCGGCCGAGATGGATGGCTTCGACTTCAACCTCCGCGTCCTGCGGCCGTGGGCGCGCGACCCGAGCTTTTACGCCAATATCTTCGGCGAGGAATCCGACGTCCCGGCGCACGAGGGCCCGTCGGCGAGCCCGACGATCGACCTGTTTAAGATCGCGTGGCCGCTGTCGCCCACCGACGATCGGCGGCTGACCGAATTGATTGGCGGGGTGCCGGCGATGCTCGCGGTCGCGCGGACCAACCTCGCCGCTAGCAACGCCGCCGATCTATGGCGCTACGGCGACCGCTCGTTCAAGGAGCAGAGCAAGGTGTTGGCCGCGCTCGACCGCGGCGATCTCGAAATGCGGACCCTTGACGGGCCGAAAGCGGCAAGCCTTGCCGGCGCGAGCCCGGCGCTACGTGAGGCGGTGCGGGCGGCGAAGGTGGCGACCGATGCGTTCGCTGCGTGGGTTGCGACCGAGGCCCAAGGCAAGACTGGCCCGTCGGGTGTCGGCAAGGCGAACTATGACTGGTACGTCGCACATGTCGATTTGTCGCCGTATACATGGGACCAGCAGGTCGTGTTGCTTCAGCGCGAACTCGACCGCGCGCTGACGTCGCTGCGGCTCGAAGAGCTTCGCAACCGCGCCCTGCCGCCGATCACGCCGATCGACGATCCCGCCGCGTTCCGCGCGATGGCCGAGGCGAAGACGGCGAAGTTCATCGACTTCCTCGTCGCGACCGGGATCATGCCCGACAAGGCGTACTTCCGCGTGGCGATGGCGGCGCAGACCAGCAGCTACACGTCACCGTCCCAGCGCAATTTCTTCGCAAACGTGACCGCGCTCGATCCCCTGCCACTGTTGTCGCACTCTTCGCACTGGATCGAGCTCGCGCGACTGAAGTACGAGCCCCGGCAGAGTCCGATCCGGCGCGTGCCGCCGCTGTTCAACATCTACTCCGACCGCTCGGAAGGCTTTGCTACGGCGATCGAGGAGATCGTCATGCAGGCGGGATTGTACGATGATATCCCGCATGGTCGCGAACTCGTCTGGACCATGCTGGCCAACCGCGCCGCCCGCGGCCTCGCGTCACTCCACGTTCAAGCGAACGAGATCGATCTCGCCGCCGCCGGTCGTTTTCACGCCGACTGGACGCCGCGGCACTGGTCGGATCCCGATAGTCCGCTCGTCGGCTTCGAGCAGCTGCTTTACCTGCGTCAACCCGGCTACGGGCCGAGCTATATCATCGGCAAGCTCCAGCTCGACGGCCTGCTCGCCCGCGCTTCGCACGCCGCAGACCGCGCCGGACGGCCGTTCGTCATGGGGGATGTATTTGCAAAAATTATGACCTCCGGGATTGTCCCGCCGGCACTGATCGAAATGGAGATGCGCGACGGCCAGCGGCAGCGGCTTCCCCCGCCGTGAGCGATCGGCGCGAAGCTTTTCAAGATTTGGTGCGAGGATTTTGGAATAGAGGTCATTGCATGGTCGAGCCAGAGACGCCCCTGCGAGAGCGCATAGCGGGGAGCAGTGGCTTTTTGCGACCGCGCAAGTTCCGCGACCAAATGTCTGAACGCCTTCACCGCAATTAGGGGCGGAAGCAGACTGTCCAGTTTTGGTCCCAAGCAGGCTCAATCGGCCGTTCGTTCAGCTAGTCGGCGGCGGTACTTCGCCAGTCTGCATAGATGAGGCCCCTGTCAGCGCCTCACATTGCGCTTGCGGAAAAGGTTCGGCGTCACGCTACGGGTTCATCAATGTTCCTGACGCGCAGCCATATCTCACTCTTTCAGAGCGACCAAAGCCGCGGATGCCAAGTATAAGGACACGCAAGGCGATGATAGACCGCGATGGTTTCCATTGCCGCTTCTGCGGCATCCCGGTGATCGATCCTGATCTTCGGCGGCTGCTGGTGAAGGCATACCCGGGAGCAGTGAGTTGGGGATCCACCAACGCGGCTCAGCATGCGGCATTCCAATGCATGTGGCTTCAGTTCGACCACATCCTTCCAAATAGTCGCGGCGGCGATAGCTCACCTGAAAATATGGTTGTTATCTATGCGACCTGCAATTCCGGCCGCATGGAGGCCACGCTTGAAGGGGCACGGCTTATCAACCCTCTGAGTAATCCCGTCCCCGTTGTCTGGGGCCATCATGCAGAATGGGATGGCTTGGAGCAATTCCGCAGAGGGTAGTCTGCCCGATCTTGACGCGACTACGACCGGCGGTGCGGACACCTGCCACCTAGAGCGTCTCGGCGGTGCTTGGGGCCGTATCCGGCCCAACCGCTTCCGGGTTCTAACGTGAGATAGCCGTTGCTCGCCGAAGCGCGAGCCGGCCGATAAATTCCGTCCGCACAGCAGCAGCTTTGGCGGGTTGTCACCCGCTGAGACTGCTAACCGCTCCCGCGAAGGGCGTACGGAAACCAAAGCGAGCCTATCAACGGCCTGAAAACAGGGAGCAGGTCACATGGCCCTGGTCCACAATCACGCACCTTCCTTGATCTTTAGCGCAGCTTCCTGCGCCGGTCACGAGATCGGGACCGGATCCGCGCCCGGAAGCGGATGGGCAGCTCTCTACCAATGTAGACCGCGCGGACGTAATGACCGAAGGGCAGCTTCCGGGTACGGCGAAACCGAGCTTCTGCGACTAGGATTGGGCGCACAGCTGCCGCGAGCTCCTTGTAAACGAATGGCAGCTTGTGTTGCTCACTTCGCCAAACCGCCCAGGCCGGTTTCCACCATCTACACCCCGAGGGCCAGTGGATTGAAGGGCGGCTTTCGGGTACGGCTGTCGGGAAGTGAGCATGTTAATATCTATCGACAAGTTCTGGGCATATCGGAGCCGTCGGCGCTCAAAGCTTCTCGACTTTATCACGATCTTGTCGCGTTAACTCGCGGTAGGTATCAATTTTGCCTATCGGCTCCACCTCGCAGCGAAATCAAAGAGGCTAATCTCGATGCCGAGCGGAACGTCGCGCCCCAACCTGCAGCCGTTGACGCTGCATGTGCCCGAACCCAAGTTCCGGCCCGGCGATGCCGTGGATTTTGATGACGTCAACGTCCCACCTGCCGGTACGGCGCGGCGCCCCGATACGGCGGACCCAGCGTCCGGCTTCACCGACTTGGCGTATACTTTGATTCGCGTCCTCGACGAGCAAAATAATGCCGTCGGCCCCTGGAACCCTCGGCTGTCGCCCGACGTGCTGCGCCGCCTGTTGCGCAGCATGGTGCTGCTGCGGGCTTTCGACGATCGCATGTTCCGCGCTCAGCGTCAGGGTAAAACCAGTTTCTACATGAAGGCGCTAGGGGAGGAGGCGATCGCAATCGCGGGGGCATTTGCCCTCGCCTCGGACGACATGTGTTTTCCGTCCTACCGCCAACAGGGGCTGCTGATCGCGCGGGGCTGGAGCCTGGTCGACATGATGAACCAGATCTACTCGAACCGCGGCGACCGCCTGCAGGGTAAGCAGCTACCCGTCATGTACTCGGTCAAGGAGGCCGGGTTCTTCTCGATCTCGGGCAATCTGACGACGCAATATCCCCAAGCGGTGGGCTGGGCGATGGCGTCGGCGTCCCGAGGCGATACCCGCATCGCCGCTGCCTGGTGCGGCGAGGGATCGACCGCAGAGGGCGATTTTCACGCCGCCTGCACCTTTGCCAGCGTCTACCGCGCGCCGGTCATTCTCAATATCGTCAATAATCAATGGGCGATCAGCAGCTTTTCGGGGTTCGCGGGGGCAGAGTCGACAACGTTCGCGGCGCGCGCGATCGGTTACGGCATTGCTGGCCTGCGGGTCGATGGCAACGATGCGCTTGCGGTTTACGCTGCAACAATATGGGCAGCCGAGCGCGCACGCACCAATCATGGGCCAACGCTGATCGAGCATTTCACTTACCGGGCGGAAGGGCATTCGACGTCAGACGATGCTGGCCAATACCGCTCCGAAGGCGAGGCCAATGCCTGGCCACTTGGCGATCCGATCAAGCGTCTGAAGGCGCATCTGATAGCGCTCGGCGAGTGGGACGAGGATCGTCATGCCGCTCAGGATAAGGCGGTCGCCGAAGATGTGAGGTCGGCGCAGAAGGAGGCTGAGAAGAACGGCGTTCTTGGTCACGGATTGCACCAGCCGCTCGATACCATGTTCGAAGGTGTCTTCGAGGAAATGCCTTGGCATCTACGTGAGCAGCAGGCGCAGATGATGGCCGAGGAACAGGCCTCGGGCCGTCCATGGGATCGCACATGACTGATATCTCGATCACGAAAGCCGAGGCGACCGATGACGGCAGTTTGGCTTCGGCGCGAATGAACATGATCCAGGCGATCAATTCGGCGCTCGACATCATGATGGCGCGCGATCCGGACGTCATCGTCATGGGTGAGGACGTCGGTTATTTCGGTGGGGTGTTCCGCGCGACGGCGGGGCTCCAGGCCAAGCACGGCAAAACCCGCGTTTTCGACACGCCGATAACCGAAGCCGGCATCATCGGCGTCGCGGTCGGCATGGGCGCCTATGGATTGCGGCCAGTGCCCGAGATTCAGTTCGCGGATTACATCTACCCAGCGCTTGACCAACTCGTGTCCGAGGCGGCACGACTTAGGTATCGTTCGGCAGGCGAATTCACTTCGCCGATCACCGTCAGGTCGCCGTTCGGCGGCGGGATTTTCGGCGGGCAGACCCACAGCCAGTCGCCGGAAGGCATCTTCACCCATGTCTCGGGGGTGAAGACTGTGATCCCATCGACCCCGTACGATGCCAAGGGGCTGCTCATCGCAGCGATCGAGGATAACGACCCGGTACTCTTCTTCGAGCCCAAGCGCATCTACAACGGTCCGTTCGATGGTCACTGGGACCGCCCAACGCAGAACTGGTCGAAGCATCCCGGTGGTGAGGTGCCGACTGGCTACTACCGCATCGACCTCGCCGCGGCGAAGATCGTCCGGCCAGGCGAAGCGCTTACGATCCTCGCTTATGGCACGATGGTACATGTCTGCGCGGCAGTCGTGGCGGAGACTGGCATCGACGCCGAAATCATCGACTTGCGGACGCTGGTGCCACTCGACATCATGACGATCGAGGAGTCGGTCAAGAAAACGGGGCGCTGCATGATCGTGCATGAGGCAACGCGCACCA
>JAYTHJ010000096.1:0-1683 GCA_043732725.1 Sphingomonadaceae bacterium
AGATCATCGACAATTACTAACCTAATTGGCTAGGTTTAGGACAGCGCTAATTCGTCCCGAGGTTTAGAATGCGGCACGACGAAGCGTGGTTCCCCTTCGACAGAGCTACACACAATTGCGTTTATTCCGAGCGAAGTCGAGGAACCCACGGTCCAAAATCTGGCGTTCCTCGAATTCGCTCGTAATGAGCGGAATTGCGTGTGCCTCGATCAGACAGAAACAGGGTTCGAATCCTGCGCGCCGAGACTGAACCGGAAATCGTTACTCCAACGCACTCAAGGGCGACGTATCAGTGTCAACGACTCCAATTCAGGCCGGTCAGGCCCGCACCTCGCAGATCGCGAGGACCTTATCGATCTTGCGGCCATCCATGTCGACGATCTCGAAGCGCCAGCCATGCGCGCTGAACACCTCACCGGTGTCGGGCAGATGGCGGAGTTCGGCGAGCACATAACCCGCCACCGTCTGATAATCGCGGCTCTCAGGCAGCGTTACGCCGAGCCGCACCGCCATTTCATCGGCGGGCAGCGAGCCCGACAACAGCCACGAGCCGTCGTCGCGCTCGACCGCAGGCGGGTCGTCGGCGTCGTCGAAGTCCGAACGGAATTCGCCGGCGATCGCCGCGAGCAGGTCGGCCGGGGTGACGATGCCCTCGAAGTGGCCGTATTCGTCATGGACCAGCGCGATCGGGATCGCCGCGTCGCGCAGCATCGCCAGCGCGTCGACCGCGTCGAGCATATCGGGCAGCACCGGGGCTGGCCGGGCGAGCGCGCGCAGATCGAGCGGCTTGCCCTCGATCAGCGCCGCAACGACGTCGCGCGACTGCAGCACGCCGATGATATCGTCGACCGATCCCGCCGCGACCGGCAACCGCGTATGCGGCGTCGCGATCAGCGCGGCTCGGGTCTCGGCGTCCGACGCGTCGGCATCGAGCCAGTCGACGTCGGTGCGCGGCGTCATCACCCCGCGCACCCGGCGGTCGGCGAGCCGCATGACGCCCGAAATCATCGCGTGCTCGCTCTCCTCGATGACACCGGCTGTCTCGGCCTCGGCGACGACCGAGCGCAGCTCCTCCTCGGTGACGCGGCGGTCGCTGTCGCGGCGTTGGCCGAGCAGCGCGAAGACCAGCGCGCTCGACCGGTCGAGCAACCACGCGAATGGTGCGGCGACGCGGGTCAGCCCGGCCATCACCGGGGCGACTGCGCAGGCGATCGTCTCGGGCGAGCGCAGCGCGAACTGCTTCGGGACCAGCTCGCCGACGATCACCGAGACATAGGTAGTCAGCACGATGACGACCCCGAAGCCAAGGTCGGCGGCGGCCTTCGGCGCCAGCCCGAACCACATTGCGAAGCGCTCGCCGGCGGGTCCGGCAAGACTGATCCCCGAATACGCCCCGTTGAGGATCGCCACCAGCGTGATGCCGATCTGCGCCGACGACAGCAGGCGGGCGGGTTGTTCGTTCAGGCGCAACGCCACCGCCGCGCCGCGCCTCCCGGCCGCCGCCAACCCCTTAAGCCGCGGGCGGCGTGCCGCGACGACCGCTAGCTCGGACATGCTGAGAAAGCCATTGAGCAGGATCAGCGCCAGCACGATGACGGCGTCGACCCACGGAAACGGGTGCATAAGCTCCACGGACAAGGCGCGATTTCAAAACCGCTGTCCGGCACTGATGGATAAGGAACG
>JAYTHJ010000097.1:0-5867 GCA_043732725.1 Sphingomonadaceae bacterium
ATGGATAACGGCAAGCTCACCGACCACCACGGCAAGACCGTCGATTTCAGGAACACCATCCTGATCATGACGACCAATGCCGGGGCATCGGACATGGCGCGCGAGGCGGTCGGCTTCGGCGCAGCTGGCCGCGAGGGCGAGGACGAGGAGGCGATCAAGCGGATGTTCACGCCCGAGTTCCGCAACCGCCTCGATGCAATCGTCGCGTTCGACTATCTGCCGCCGTCGGTGGTGATGCGCGTCATCGACAAGTTCATCATCGAGCTCGAACTCCAGCTGGCAGAGCGCGACGTCCATATCGCGCTGACCGACGAGGCCAAGACCTGGCTGATAGAGAGAGGCTATGACAAACTGTACGGCGCCCGGCCATTAGCGCGCCTGATCCAGGAGAAGATCAAGCAGCCGCTCGCCGAAGAATTGCTGTTCGGCAAGCTCGTTCACGGCGGCGAGGTCAATGTCGGGGTGAGGGACAATGCGCTGACGTTCGAGATGACTCCGGCCGCGCCCCGTCGCAAGCGGGGCAAGAAGGCCAAGGCTGGAGCCGAGGTTGCTGCAATCGTTGCTGCGGCGGGGGATGTTGCGGTGGGCGATGCTGCGGCCGAGGGCGGCGAGCCGCTGGTCACGGCGTAACTTCGATCCGCTCCCTCTCCCGTCGTTACGGGAGAGGGCGAGGGCGAGGGAATTACTTGCTTCTGCTTCCTTCCTGACTTCCGCTCCAATTCGGGTCGTAGACAGGTAAGCTCCTCACCCAGCCCTCTCCCGTAAAGATGGGAGAGGCTGGCAAGGGCAGAAAAGGCTTGCTAGGTTAAGACATCTTCTGTTGGAAACCCGGATACCTGCATGCCCGACATTACGCAGGCGATGATCGACCTCTACGATCACCACACCCATGTCGGCCTCGACCGCCGTGCGTTGATGGCCGGGCTGGCCAGACTGACCGGCAGCGCGGCGGCGGCGGCAGCGCTAGTCCCGCTGCTCGAAGCCTCGCCTGCCGCGGCGAGCATCGTCGCTCCCGACGACGCCCGTCTGCACAGCAAAAGCGTCAACTGGGCGGACGCGAACGGACATAAGCTCAGCGGCTATCTCGTTCGTCCCGCAGGCGGCCCGGGCGGTGGGGCGATTAAGCCCGGCACGGTCATCGTCATCCACGAGAACCGCGGGCTGACCGAGCACATCCGCGACGTCGCGCGGCGGCTGGCGTTGGCCGGGTTCGTCGCGCTCGCCCCCGACTTGCTGTCGCCCGCCGGGGGCACCCCCGCCGACGAGGACAAGGCGCGGACTATGATCGGCGCGCTCGACCGAAACGCGGCCGTCGCGGACGGGGTTACGGCGATCGAATATCTGGCGAAGCTGCCCGGCGGCAACGGGCGCGTCGGCGTCGTCGGCTTCTGCTGGGGCGGCGGCATGGCGAACGCGCTCGCCTGCGTCGCCGGCAGCAAGCTTGCGGTCGCGGTCGCCTATTACGGGCCGCAGCCCGAAGCTGCCGCCGTTCCCGCGATCAAGGCGCACATGGTGCTGCACTACGCCGGGCTCGATACGCGCATCGACGCGGGCATCCCGGATTACGAGGCGGCGTTGAAAGCGGCGGCGGTGCGCTACGAGCTGTACGTCTACCCCCGCGTCAACCACGCCTTTAACAACGACACCGCCGTCGGTCGCTATGATAAAATGGCGAGCGATCTGGCGTGGGAGCGAACGCTGGCGGCGCTCAACGCCGGGCTGAACCGGTGAGCAGCCGGCCCGGCGATGTGCCCCGCATTTCCGAGCGCGCGCCGCTCGATCCGGCGCTGATGCGGACGCTGACCGGGCTCGAGCTGATGCAGCGGATGTTCGCGGGCGAGCTGCCCGGCGTGCCGATTGCCAAGCTGATGGGGATGCGCGGCGGCGAGGCCGGGGCCGGCTTCACCGTGTTCGGCGCGCTCCCCGGCCGCGAGCATTACAATCCGATCGGCACCGTCCACGGCGGTTTCGCCGCTACTATCCTCGACTCTTGCATGGGCTGCGCGGTGCACACGACGCTCGCCGCGGGCATCAGCTACACGACGATCGACCTCAACATCACCTATCTGCGCGCTATGACCGAGCACACCGGCGAGGTCACCGCGCGCGGCGAGGTCATCACCAGCGGACGGCGGCTCGCCACCGCCCGCGCCACTCTGACCGACGCCAGCGGCCGCCTTCTGGCGACAGGCACGACAAGCTGCTTGGTGTTCCCTCTGGAGGAGTCCAGGCGGGGCTAACCGATCAGCGAGGCACCAGGTTCTCGATACGCCCGATGCGCCGCGTCATCGGGAGGCTGTGCTCCGTGATCGATCTCCGCTACGCCAGCGACAATGGAGCTCGACCTTATCCTTGCCGGCGGCGGGCTCGCCAATGCGCTGATCGCGCTTCGGCTGGCGGCGCTGCGCCCCGAGCTTCGCGTCGCGATTGTCGACGCGGGCGACAGTATCGGCGGCAATCACACCTGGTCGTCGTTCGAGGCGGATGTCACCCCGGCGCAGGTGGCGTGGACCGCGTCGCTGATTGAGCATCGCTGGGGCCGCTACAGCATTCGTTTTCCGGCGCACACGCGAACACTGGTCGCGGGGTATCGCAGCGCTACCAGCGCGCGGCTGGCGGCGGCGGTCGCAGCGTCGCTGCCCGACGAGTGCCTGATGCTGGGTATCCCCATCGTCGCGGTGACGTCGGCGTCGGTGACGCTCGCCGACCAGCGGGTGCTGACCGCGCGTGCGGTGATCGACGGGCGCGGGCACACGCCCAGCGCGGCGCTCGACCTGCGCGCGCAGAAGTTCCTCGGGCTCGAGGTCGAATTGACCGGGCCGCATGGTCTCGACGGCCCGGTGATCATGGATGCGACGGTGCCGCAGCTGGACGGCTACCGCTTCGTCTACACGCTGCCGTTCGGGCCGCGAACCGTGCTGGTCGAGGACACTTATTACAGCGACGGCGACGACCTCGCGCCCGACGTGCTGCGAGCGCGCATCTTGGCCTATATCGCGGCGCAGGGCTGGACGGTGGCGCGCGTCGTCCGCGAGGAGGCGGGTGTCCTGCCAATCGCGCTCGACGGCGACATCGCCGCGTTCTGGGACGCTGGCGAGGCCGCTTCGAACGCTCGCACGGCAGTGCCGGCCGCGGGTATGCGCGCGGCGCTGTTCAACCCGATCACCGGCTACAGCTTCCCCGACGCGGTGCGCACCGCCGACCTCGTGGCGGGGTTGCCAGACCTTGGCGCGCCGGCGCTCTACGCGGCGCTGCGACACCACAGCGAGTCGACGTGGGGCGAGCGTAAATTCTATCGTTTTCTCAATCGGCTGCTGTTTCATGCGGCGGAACCGGGCGAGCGCTACCGGGTGCTCGAGCGGTTCTACCGGCTTGACGCAGGGCTGGTCGAACGCTTCTACGCGGGGCGGTCGACGACGTTGGACAAGCTGCGGACGCTGGCGGGCAAGCCGCCGGTACCGATCGGGCGGGCGCTCGGCGTGCTGCTCAAATCTTGAGGATGGACATGAGCGCGACCTTGGCAGTGAAGATGGCATCGGCGAAGACAGCTGGGGCTAACATGGCGGGTGCGAAAACCGCGGCAGTGATCGGCAGCGGCTTCGGTGGCCTCGCGCTTGCCATTCGCCTGCAATCGGCGGGTGTCGCGACGACGTTGATCGAGCAGCGCGACAAGCCCGGCGGGCGCGCCTATGTGTATGAGGACAAGGGCTTCATCTTCGATGCCGGGCCGACCGTCATCACCGACCCGTCTTGCCTCGAAGAGCTGTTCGCGCTGTCGGGGCATCATATCTCGGAATATGTCGAGCTGATGCCCGTGACGCCGTTTTACCGGCTGATGTGGGAGGACGGCTTTGTCTTCGATTACTCGAACGACGACGAGTCGTTGTTCGCGCAGATCAAGGCGAAGAATCCGAAGGATGTCGCGGGCTATCAGCGCTTCCTCGATTACAGCGAGCACGTCTTTCGCGAAGGCTATCTCAAGCTCGGTCATGAGGCGTTCCTCGATTTCAGCACGATGATGAAGGCCGCACCGTCGCTGTTGAAGTACGAGGCGTTCCGCTCGGTCTATGCGATGGTGGCGCGCTACATCGAAGACCCGCAGCTGCGCGAGGCGTTCAGCTTCCACTCGCTGCTGGTCGGCGGTAACCCGTTCAAGACCAGCGCGATCTATGCGTTGATCCATGCGCTCGAAAAGAAGTGGGGCGTGTGGTTCCCGCGCGGCGGCACCGGCGCGCTGATCAAGGGCATGCTGCGACTGTTCGAGGACCTCGGCGGCACCGTTCGGATGAGTTCGGGAGTCGAGACGATCACCGCCGAGGACAAGCGGGTGAAGGGCGTGCGCTGTGCCGACGGCTGGTCGGGCGAGTTCGACGCGGTCGCGTCGAACGGCGACATCGTCCACACCTACCGCGATCTGCTCGGCCACCATCCGCGCGGGCGCTCGGCGACGCGCATGATGAAGCTGCGCAGCTTTTCGCCGTCGCTGTTCGTCATCTATTTCGGGCTGAAAACCTCCCATCCCGAGATTAAGCACCACACCATCCTGTTCGGCGACCGCTACCGAGAGCTGCTCAACGATATCTACAAGAACGGTGTGCTGGCGGACGACTTCTCGCTCTACCTGCACCATCCAACCGCGACCGATCCGGCGATGGCGCCGCCGGGGTGCAGCGGCTTCTACGTGCTGTCGCCGGTGCCCCACATGGGCAAGTTCGATGCCGACTGGGACACTGTCGCGCCGCAATACGCCGACCGGATCCTCGATTATCTCGAAGCGCGGATGATCCCCGGACTGCGCGCGGACCTCGTGACCATGCGGACGTTCACGCCCAAGGACTTCGCCGTCGAATTGAACGCCCACATGGGGTCGGCATTCAGCCTCGAGCCGGTACTGTGGCAGAGCGCGTGGTTCCGCACGCATAACCGTGATGACGTGCTGTCGAACCTTTACTTCGTCGGCGCCGGGACACATCCGGGCGCCGGCATCCCCGGCGTGGTCGGCTCGGCGAAAGCGACCGCCAAGCTGATGATCGCCGACCTCGGCGCCGTCCAGCCGGGCATCGGCCACAACAGCGCGGCGGCAATCGCGGCCGAATGAGCCAGCCTCGCGTGAGTGCAAGATGACCGACGCGCTGCTCGCCGCGTCGCAGGCGGCGATTGCACAGGGCTCGAAGAGCTTTGCGCTGGCGTCGCGGCTGTTTGCGCCGCGCGAGCGCGACCGGGCGGTGCTGCTGTATGCGTGGTGCCGCCACTGCGACGATGTCATCGACGGGCAGGCGCTTGGGCAGGGACACGTCGACTATGGCGGCAGCCCGGCCGAGCGGCTCGCCGAGCTCGAGCTGCAGACGCGCGCGGCGCTGGCGGGCCAAGTCACCAACGATCCCGCGTTCGCGGCACTGGCGCGTGTCGTCGCCGAGACTTGCATGCCCGAACGCTACCCGCTCGACCTGATCGAGGGCTTTCGCATCGACGTCGAAGGACGGCCGTTCCACAGCTTCGACGACACGCTGCGTTATAGTTACCATGTTGCCGGCGTCGTCGGCGTGATGATGGCGATTGCGATGGGCGTCTCGCCCGACGACCGCGCGACGCTCGACCGCGCCTGCGATCTCGGCATCGCGTTTCAGCTCAACAACATCGCACGCGACGTTGTTGAGGATGCGCTCAATCGCCGCCGCTATATTCCAGATGACTGGCTGGCGAGCGAGAGACTCGAGCCGCGCAATTTCGCGTTCCCGGCCAACCGCCGCCCGTTGGCGCGGCTAGTGACCCGGCTGGTCGACCAGGCCGAGCTGTACGAGGCTTCGGCGCGGCATGGTACCGCAGCGCTGCCGACACGCGCCGCGTGGGCGGTACTGGCGGCCGCC
>JAYTHJ010000098.1:0-5825 GCA_043732725.1 Sphingomonadaceae bacterium
AGCCCGAAGCCTTTGATCGTATAGGCGATGAACATCGTCGGGCGCGCGTCGGCGGCAGCGTCGAACGCCTCGATCAGCGTCGCGAGGCAATGCCCGCCGAGATTGGTCATCAGCGCGGCCAGCGCCACGTCGTCATAGCCCGCCAGCAACTTGGCGACGTGCGGCTTGCCGCCGATGTCGGCGCTCAGCCGCGTCCGCCACGCCGCGCCGCCCTGATAGGTCAGCGCCGCGAAGTCGACATTCGAGCACGCGTCGATCCACTCCTGCAGCGACTTGCCGCCGGGCTTAGCGAACGCCGCCTGCTGCCGCTTGCCGTACTTCAGTGTCAGTACGCGCCAGCCGCAAGTCTCGAAGATGTCGTCGAAACGGCGGAACATGCGGTCGGCGGTGGTGTGGTCGAGCGACTGCCGGTTGTAGTCGACGATCCACCAGCAGTTGCGGATATCGTGCTTATAGCCCTCGATCAGGCATTCGTAGATGTTACCCTCGTCCAACTCGGCGTCGCCCATCAGCGCGATCATCCGTCCCGCCTCGGCCTGGGCCAGCCCGCCGTGCGCGATCAGATAATCCTGCACGAGGCTCGCGAACGCGGTGACCGCGACGCCCAGCCCGACCGAACCGGTCGAAAAATCGACCGGGATCCGGTCCTTGGTCCGCGACGGATAGCTTTGCGCGCCGCCGAAGCCGCGGAAGCGCTTTAGCTGGTCGAGCGTTTGATTGCCCAGCATATAATGGATCGCGTGCAGCACTGGCCCGGCATGCGGCTTGACCGCGACCTTGTCGTGCGGCCCGAGCGCGTGGAAATACAGCGCCGCCATAATCGCGGTGATCGACGCGCACGACGCCTGGTGCCCGCCGACCTTGAGCCCGTCGGGGCTGTCGCGCAGGTGATTGGCATTGTGGATAGTCCAGGACGACAGCCAGCGCAGGCGCGCCTCAAGTGCTTCGAGCGAAGTGATCAGGCCGGTGTCGGTGTGATCGAGGGTGTCCAGGGTCATCTGAAGTTCCGTCTGGCAAGCTCGGTTGATGGAGCGGCCCGCCCGCATCGGGGATGGTCTCTGCCGTAATGCAAGCCGGCGAAGACGATGTCGAGATGCACGTTTGCTCCCGACGAACTCGACAAAGCATCACCCGACGCTAACGACAATTGCTACTTCGCCGATTGCTCCCTGACGGCCTGGTCCGACAGCATCATCTCGCAGGCAAACATCAGGATGGCGAGCAGCGTCAGCACGAGCGCCCCTGCGAACAAGGCGAACAGCACATCAGATGCCGCCCGCTCGCGTAGCGCGCCGTAGAACAGCGTCAGCGCGGCACCGCAGGTCGACAATCCCGCCAGCGAGGCTACTAGCACCACCGCGACGTCGAGCACACGCGAGCGCTGCCGCACACGGCGCATGATGAGCGCGCCGCCTTGTCCCGCTTCGGCCAGACGGTCGACCCGGTCGGCCACCCGCGCCAGCCGTGCCGCGAAGACGTTGAGCAGCGCTGCGCTTCCGAACCGAGCGAGCTGATCGCCCAGATGCGCGCGCTGTGTCGCCGGACGACCGCACAGACACGCCAGCCGATGCTCATCCACGGCGACATCGAGCAGGACGTCCGGGCGCGCCCCGCGCACCGCGCCGGCCGCCACCTCAGACTCAGCCCGAAAGAATCCGAGCTGCTCAAATACCTGATGGAGATCGCTGGTGAGATCGTTACCCGCGAAATGCTACTCCGCGATATCTGGAAGCTGAACTTCGACCCGCAGACCAACGTCATCGAGGTCAACCTCGTCCGGCTGCGCCGCAAGCTTGAGGACGGCTTCGGCCCGAGCTGTCTCGAAACCGTGCGCGGTCACGGGTATCGCCTGACGCCGCCGCCGTGCAGCCGAGACGCTCCGCCTTCGCCTCGATTGCGGTCCGGCAGGCGCTGCTGTCGATGCTGTTGACGATCGTCGCGGTGGCCGGGATCGCGGTAGCCGCGCAGGTCACCATTGACCGGAGCTCGCGCGGCGGGCTGCAGCAGACGATCGACACCGACATCGCCGGGCTAACCGATATCATGGTCAAGGGCGGCGCGGGTGAACTCGTCGCGCGTCTCGCCGACCGCACCGACTTCGCCGACGGGCCGCCGGCTGGCTACTACCGCCTCAGCGACAGCGCGGGACACCGGCTCGCGGGTAACCTCGGCGCGCTGCCCGGGATCGACGCGGCGCACTCCGCGATAGCCGAGGTCCGGACACCGGACGACCGCCTGCTCGTTCGGGCGACGATGCTGCGCGGCGGTCTTACTGTCGTCGTCGGCTCGCTCCGCGATGTCGAGGCCTTGCAGGCGCGCGTCCGGCTGACGTTCTTGCTCGCCGGGCTGGCGGTGGTGATCATCTCGCTGCTGGTCAGCCTCGCCGCCGCCGGCCAGGTGGCGCGCCGCGTCGAGGCGATCAACCGGACGTTCCCCGGCTTCGAAGGCGGCGATCGCTCGATGCGCTCGCCAGTCCCACGCGGCGAAGACGAACTTGCGCGTCTGGCGCGTCATCTCGACAGTCACCTCGACTGGGCGCAGCGGCTTCTGACCGCGCAACGCGAGAACAGCGATAACATCGCGGACGAGCTGCGGACGCCGCTCGTCCACCTCGACACGCGGCTGCTGCACGCCATCGACCATAACCGCAATGCCGGTGTCGCCGCCGACCTCGACGTCGCGCGGGGCGATGTCAGCTCGATCGTCTCGCTGTTCGATGCCCTGCTCGATCTGGCGTTCGCCGAAGCCGGCAGCGGTACCGCAGCGCGCGGCCCGGTCGATATCTCCGAACTCGCCGCCGGACTCGCCGATCTCTATGCCGCCAGCGCCGAGGAAGCGGGGCTCGACTTCTCGACGCGGATCGCTCCCGGCGTGATGATGCGCGGCGAAGCAATGGCGCTGACGCGGCTGATCACCAATCTGCTCGACAATGCGATCAAGCATGTGTCGCCGGGCACGCGGGTTCGCCTGATCGTCGCCGCAGGCCCGATTATCGCCGTCGAAGACGACGGCACCGGGGTCGCGCCGCACGACCGCGAGCCGATCTTCCGTCGCTTCCACCGGGTCGGTGGCGGCAGTAAAGGCCATGGGCTCGGGCTGGCGCTGGTCAGGGTGATCGCGGCCCAGCACGATCTTGCGGCCCGGGCCGAGGACGCCGGACCGGGAGCCAGCTTTGTCGTCGAACCAATGACCGTCAGGTGAGGTGCATGATGATCGGTCGGCTCGGACTGTTGCTCGCAGGCGTGCTGTTCACCGCCGCCGCGCCCGGCGACGCCGGAAGCAGCAAATTTCGACCGCAGCGTCACGGCGCTTGCTGCCCGACAAGCGGCGGCGGATGCCGGAGCGACCGCGCGGTTGCGGCAAGCGGCCCGCAGCCTGCAAGCCGCCGGCACGACGCCAGTCGACGGGTCGGAAGACCTCGCACAGCGCTGGCACGCCGGCAGCGCTGCGGTGGCACCCTACCGCGACCGCGCGCTCGGACCGGCTTATCGGACAGTCTCGGTGCCGCCCGGCGGGACCGCGCGTTTCGAGCAAATCTTTCTCGCCGGGCGCCAGGCGCGCGTTGCCGTCGTCGCCGTCCGCCGCAGCAGCTTCGATCTGTCGGTCAGCAACGACGACGATACCACCGTCTGCAGCGGCATCGCCGCCGGCGGCTGGGACTGGGTGCCGCTGTGGACGACGCGCTTCAGTCTCAAGCTGAAGAACGCCAGACCCTCGGCCGAGACCTACTATCTGGTCGCGCAGTAACCAGGCTTGTCGACTAGGCTATGGCTTGGTCCGGTCGAAGCATAGACCATCCCGCTCATTCCGACCGAAGTCGAGGAACGCACGGTCCGACATCGCGGGTTCCTCGACTTCGATCGGAATGAGCGGGATTGGGCTGGCGCCAGCAAAAGCAACAAAGTCGCGTCGCCGACATTTCGGGCGGACAGGCCGCCAGTCCGAAGCACGGGCCTGTCGCTGGCCTGACGCGTGCAAATTGTAGCCGTGCGCAAGAAAACGATTTCCTACACTGTACCGTTTCGGTTGTGATAGGTGCATGGACGATGGTTTTCGGCGATTGAGCCGACAGCGGCACGGGCCAGCCGCCCGGATTACCGTGACTGTCGCGCCGTCGCCGCGCGTGTCGACTACGCCGCCACCGCGGCGAGCGGCCGAACTGGGCGTGTCGAAAGAGTCGCAAAACCAGGACAGGCCGCTGATTTGGGTGTGTCGAAAGAGCCTCCTAAGCCGCGGCGCGCGCTTCACAGCACGTTACTAAGCCAAAATGTTCGTCACTAGCTATCTGTCAAGCTATTGACGAACAACAGTAATCTCTAGAAAGTTGGAAAACTTCCAGCAGCCCGCTCAGCCCGCGCTGAGCACCGGGAGCGGCAGGGCTGGGCTGCTGGTGTCGCGCTGTTCGGCGGTTTCGCCGGTGACGGCGAAGCGGACCTGCTCGGCGATGTTGGTGGCCTCGTCGCCGATGCGCTCGAAGTTCTTAGCGATGAACTGCAGGTGGGTAACGGCTTCGAGCGCCAGCGGGTTGGCGGTTGCATAAGCGAGCAGGTCCGCGAAAACCTTGTCGTAGAGCCCGTCGATGGCGCGGTCGTCGGCAATGACGGTCGCCGCCTCGATGGCATCGCGGTCGACGTAGACGCTGAGCGCGTCACGCAGCACATGCTTGGCGCGCATCGCCAGCTCGGCGACCAGCACCGCGGCGGGGGCGGCATCGAGCGTGGCGAGCCGCAAGGCTCGGCGGGCGACGTTCTTGGCCTGATCGGCGGCACGCTCGAGCCAGCCGGCGATCTTCAGGGTGGCAACGACCTCGCGCAGGTCATCGGCGAGCGGCGCATAGCGCATGAAGATGTTGATCGCCGCGGCCTCGGCCTCGGCATGCAGTGTGTCGACCCGCGTATCGAGGTGGATCACCGCCTGCGCCCCTGCCGCGTCGGCGTCGGCGATGGCGTCGGCCGCACCGGTAAGCTGCGCATCGCAAAGCGCCCCCATCTGGGTGATCAGCGAGCGCAGCCGGTGCAGGTCGTCGTCGTACGACCGGACGATATGGGGGTTCTGGACGCTAGCGATCATGGAATGGTCCCCTGGGCAGCGTGAGAGGCAAGCACGTCACCCGAAGCGGCCGGTGACATAGTCCTTGGTGCGCTGTTCGCGCGGATTGGTGAATACCTGCGCGGTCGCGCCGACCTCGATAACGTCGCCGAGGAACAGGAACGCGGTCTGGTCCGAGCAGCGCGCCGCTTGCTGCATCGAGTGCGTGACGATCACGATCGTGAAGTCGGCACGCAGCTCGGCGATCAGTTCCTCGACCTTGGCGGTCGAGATCGGGTCGAGCGCCGAGGTCGGCTCGTCGAACAGCAGCACCTGCGGCTTGACCGCGATCGTCCGCGCGATGCACAAGCGCTGCTGCTGGCCGCCCGACATGCCGAGCGCCGACTGGTTGAGGCGATCCTTCGCCTCGTCCCAGATCGCCGCCTTGCGCAGGCTCCACTCGACGCGCTGGTCCATCGCAGCCTTGTTCAGCCGCTCGTGCAGTCGCACCCCGAATGCGACATTCTCATAGATCGACATCGGGAACGGCGTCGGTTTCTGGAAGACCATGCCGATCCGCGAGCGCAGGTCGGTCGGATCGACCTTGGCGTCGATCAAATTCTCGCCGCCCATCATGATCTCGCCGGTGGCGCGCTGCCCCGGATACAGGCTGTACATGCGGTTGATGACGCGAAGTAAAGTCGACTTGCCGCAGCCCGACGGCCCGATCAGCGCGGTGACGCGCTTCTCGGGAAGGTCGAGGTTGATCGCCTTCAACGCGTGGTTATCGCCGTAAT
>JAYTHJ010000099.1:0-1660 GCA_043732725.1 Sphingomonadaceae bacterium
CGCTGATCGAACCAGTCGACAATCCGCTGCTCGCGGTCATGGATCTGCTCGGGCTTGCGCAGCCGGTGTCCGGCGCCTTCGTAGATCACCAGACTGGTCGGCACACCCATCGCCTTCAGGCCGTGCCAGAACTCGACAGACTGCGCCGGCGGGCATTCGACGTCGCGCTCGCCGACATAGATCAGCGTCGGGGTCTTCGCCGCTTTGATCGTGCTGATCGGCGAGTCGGCGCGGTAAACCTCGGGATCGTCATAGGCGGATGCGCCAAAGAACGGGATCATCCACTGGTCGATGCCGTTCTGGCCGTAGTAGCTGATCCAGTTGGCGATACCCGCTCCCGCCACCGCCGCCTTGAAGCGGGTCGAGTGCGTCACCGTCCACATCGTCATGAAGCCGCCGTAGCTGTGGCCGTAGATGCCGAGCCGCGCCGGGTCGACGGCGACAACCTTGAGCACCGCGTCGATACCCACCTGGATATCGCGCAGGTCGCCACCGCCGAAGTCGCGGACGTTGGCGCGGGTGAATGCCTCGCCCTGCCCGTACGACCCGCGTGGGTTCGGCAGGAAGATATCGTAGCCGTGCTCGATCAGCCCGCGCGTCAAGCCGTTCCAGACATAGTTCGGCGTTGCCGCCGCCGATGGCCCGCCGTGGATTTCGACGATCATTGCCGACTTCCCCGGCCGGGATGCTGGAGGGCTGAGCAGCCAGCCCTGCACGGCGCGGCCGTCGCTGCTCCAGCTGACATTGCGCGCGCTGACGAGCGCAGTATGCAGTGCGTTGCCGGTCGTCACCATCCGGAACGCGACGCTGCCTTCGCCCAGTGCCGCAACATTGATTTCGGGCGGGTGCGTAAAATCGGTGAGCACGCTGGCCATCATACTGCCATTCGCAGCAACCGCGACGCGGCCGTCTTCGGCCGAACCCGAAACCGGCGCAGACCACAACGGCGTCAATTGAGCTGTGCCGCTGCTAAGTGTCACGCGCGCGACCTCCATTCGGTCCGCCGCGAGCCGCGTCACAATCGGCGTCGCGTTCGTCCACGACAGCGAGGTCACTGTCGCCTTTGCACCCTCGGTAAGATTGCGTGGCACGCCACCTGCGAACGGCACTTCGTACAGATCGCCGCCGATTGAGCCGAAATCGCTCATCAGCCCGCCTATGAACAGCACCCGGCTACCGTCGGGGCTGACCCGCGGCATGTCGAGCTGGTACGACGGTGCGGCGATCGTGCGGACGCTGCCCGACGCGCCGTCGACCGCGACGAGGTTGGCCACCCACCAGTTGTTGTCGCCGTTGCCCTTCGCAGCCGTCGCCACGAAGCCGCGCCCGTCGGGGGTCCAGCCATATTCATAGACGAAAGTGTCGGCGGGCGAGACGAAGCGCAGCGCGGTTGCCGCCGCAGCCGCGCTGCCACTCGCCGCGCCGGTGGCGCTTGCGCTGCCGCCAGCCACGTCGACCACGGCGATGCGCTGCTCGTCATCGGCCTCGCCGATCTCGCCGACCTGCGCGCGCCCGGCCTCGACCGCGCCGATCGCCTTGTGCGCGCCGGCGACGACCAGCAGCGCGATGCGGCGACCGTCAGGCGCCCAGCGGGGTGTTTGGGCGACACCGCGAACGACGGCGAGTGTGCGGATCAACCCGGCGGCGTTGGCAGCCCCGC
>JAYTHJ010000100.1:0-1654 GCA_043732725.1 Sphingomonadaceae bacterium
CTGTCGTATCTCGAGATGAGTTTCATCCCGGCGTTACCGACGCTGTACGCCGGATGGGAGGCGCTGTTCGGCACGACGGTGCCGAGCTTCCTGCGCCCGGGCAACTGGATCGGCGGCGACCGAGACGGCAACCCCAATGTCAATGCGACGACGCTGGAAACGGCGTTGGCGAAGGGTGCCGGCGTGGCGATTGGGCATTACCTCGCCGAACTGAACGCGCTCGGGGCCGAGCTGTCGATTTCGATCGAGCTCGCGGCGGTATCGCCCGAACTCGCCGCGCTCGCGGCAGCATCGGGAGACGAATCTGCCTCGCGTGCCGACGAGCCCTACAGGCGCACCCTGACCGGCATCTATGCGCGAACCGCGGCGAGTTTTGCGGCGCTCACCGGGCAGACGACGCCGCTGCTGCCGGTAGTAGCACAATCGGCGTACGCCAGTGCCGCCGCATTGCTGGCCGATCTCGACATCGTCGCGGCGTCGCTGACCGCGAACAGCGGCGCGGCGTTGGCGGCGGGACGATTGGCGGCCCTGCGCCGCGCCGTCGCGACGTTCGGCTTTCACCTGGCGACGCTCGACCTGCGCCAGAACGCCGACGTCCACGCGCGCGTCGTCACCGAGCTGCTGCGAGTCGCCGGAGTCGCGTCCGACTACACCGCGCTTGGGGAGGATGCACGCATCGCGCTGCTCGGCACCGAGCTGAGCCACAGACGGCTGCTGTTCAACTCTTATGCCGACTACAGCGACGAGACGCTGAGCGAGATTGCGGTGTTGCGCGCCGCGGCTGCTGCGCACATCCGCTTCGGCCCTGAGTCGATCCGCGCTTACATAGTCTCGAAGACCAGCGGCGTCGCCAATTTGCTCGAAGTCTATCTGCTGCTGAAGGAGGTCGGGCTGTACCGGCCCGGCGTCGTCCCGACTTGCGAGATCATGGCGGTGCCGCTGTTCGAGACGATCGAGGACCTCGAAGCCGCGCCGCAGGTGATGGGCGATTTCCTCGACCGGCCCAAGGCGAAGTTGTTGGCGGCGACGCGCGGCCATCAGGAGGTGATGATTGGGTATTCGGACAGCAATAAGGACGGCGGCTATCTGACCTCAAACTGGTCGCTGCATGCCGGGGCGCTGGCGCTGGTCGAGGTGTTCGCGGCGCGAGGCGTTCGGCTCCAGCTCTTCCACGGCCGCGGCGGCGCGGTCGGGCGCGGCGGCGGTTCGGCCTTCGACGCCATCCGTGCGCAACCGCCGGGCTCGGTCGGCGGGCGCATCCGCATCACCGAACAGGGCGAGGTGATTGCGGCGAAATACGGCACCCCGGCAGCGGCGGCAGCGAGTCTCGAGACGATGACTGCCGCGACCGTGCTCGCCAGCCTGCAACCCGCCGCGACTCCGCCGGGCGAACTGAAGCGCTTCTACGCCGCGATGGCCGAGATCAGCGCCGCCGCACGCGTCGCCTATCGCGGACTGATCTATGAGACCGAGGGCTTCAACGCCTACTTCCGTGCCTCGACGCCGATCACCGAGATCGCCGAGTTGAACATCGGCAGCCGCCCGGCGTCGCGGACCAGATCCGACCGGATCGAGGATCTGCGGGCGATACCGTGGGTGTTCAGCTGGGCGCAGGCGCGGGTCATGCTGCCCGGCTGGTACGGTGCCGGCGACG
>JAYTHJ010000101.1:0-1652 GCA_043732725.1 Sphingomonadaceae bacterium
AGTCCGTTGCAGCAGCGCAATCTTGGCGCGCTGAAGCGCATGATGGATACCAAGATCGCTTATGCCGACGCCCGTGTCGCGCAATTGCGGCGCGGCGACCGTACCGGTGCGATCGAGGAAACCGGCCAGAACCGCGGCAAGCAGGTGATGGATGAGATGCGGAGTATTATCGAATCGATACTTGGCGAGGAAGACCGCCTGCTGGTCGAGCGCCGTGCCGCTTCCGACAGCGCCGCTGCGACGGCAAAACGCGCGGCGGAGCTGATCATCGGGTTCGGCGTCCTTGTCCTGCTCGGCGCAATGGTTGCCGCTGCGGCGGCGGTGAATGCTGCCCGGGCGGCGCGCGCGCTGCAACGCGCCAACCTGATCAACGAACGCGTCCGCGAGCAACTCGAGGCGCGGGTGGTTGAGCGCACCGTCGCGCTCGAGGCGGCGCACGATCAAGTCCGCCAGATGCAGAAGATGGAGGCGATCGGCCAGCTGACCGGCGGCATCGCGCACGACTTCAACAACATGCTGTCGGTGGTGATCGGCAGCCTCGACCTTGCGGTACGGCGTCTCGACCGCGGGCGCGACGACATCCGTCCATTGATCGCCAATGCGACCGAGGGGGCCAACCGCGCCGCGCAACTGACCGCGCGGCTGCTGGCGTTCTCGCGGCAGCAAACGCTGATCCCGACGGTCATTGATGCCAATGCGCTGGTTGCCGCGATGAGCGAACTGCTTCGCCGCACGATCGGCGAGCATGTCAGGCTCGAAACGGTTCTTGCCGGCGGGCTGTGGAGAAGCAAGGTCGACGCCAGCCAGGTCGAGAACGCCGTGCTCAACCTTGCGGTCAATGCCCGTGACGCGATGGAGAGCGGCGGGCGATTGACCATCGAGACGGCAAACGTCGCGCTCGACGACGCGTATGCGGCATTGCATGCCGACATCAATTCGGGCCAGTATGTGATGATCGCGGTGACCGATACCGGATCCGGCATGCCGCCCGAGGTCGTGGCGCGGGCGTTCGATCCGTTCTTCACGACCAAGCCGGTGGGCAAGGGCACCGGGCTCGGCCTCAGTCAGGTGTTCGGCTTCGTTAAACAGTCGCAGGGGCATGTGAACGTCTATTCTGAGCCCGGCCGGGGCACGACGATCAAGCTCTATCTGCCGCGCTATTTCGGCGAAGACGAAACCGCGGCTGCTGCCGCGACCGTCGAGACGATGCCGCGGGCGCGCAGCGGCGAGACGGTGCTGGTCGTGGAAGACGAAGCGCAGGTCCGCGAGATGACGGTGACTGCGCTGCGCGATCTCGGCTATGTCGTCCGCCACGCGCCCAACGGGGCGGAAGCGCTACGGCTGTTGTCGGAAAGCCTGCCGGTGACATTGCTGTTCACCGACATCGTCATGCCCGGGATTACCGGACGCGAGCTTGCAGATCACGCGCTCGCCGCCCGACCAGGGCTGCGCGTGCTTTATACGACCGGCTACACCCGTAACGCCGTCGTCCATGACGGCACGCTCGACCCCAGAACTGCCTTTCTCGCTAAGCCGTTCAACATGGCGGATCTGGCGAATAAAGTACGGCAGACGATCGACGGCGACAGCAACGCCGGAGCGCGGCGGTCGGTATAGACCCTATCTGGCAAGGCTGAACCGAAGATCGCCAT
>JAYTHJ010000102.1:0-5763 GCA_043732725.1 Sphingomonadaceae bacterium
TTCGCCGAAGTCAACGCGGTACGGACGCCGGCGGGCATGGCGATGTTCATTGCGCCGTGGCTGGCGACGCTGATCGCGCCGACGCTCGCGGCGGTGACCTTCGCGGTATTCGCGGTGCGGCTGCTCCAGCTCGCCGGCTTCACGTGGCTGGCCCGCGGGATGCTGCTCGCGTCGCTGCGCCGCGCTGCGATCGACCGTGCCGAGGTCCGCATGCTGTTCAGCTTCGGACTGTGGATCACGGTCAGCAACATCGTCGGACCGGTGCTTGTCTATATCGACCGCTTCATGCTGTCGCACTATGGCTCGCTATCCGCTGTCGCCTATTACAGTACGCCGTTCGACCTGCTGGCACGGCTGCTGTTCGTCGGCGTGGCGGTGCAGGGCGTCATGTTTCCGGCGGTCACCGCCGCGCTCGCCACCTCACCGGCGGACGTCGGGCGGCTGCTGCGGCAGAATTATGCGCTGCTGCTGCTGATGTTCGTGCCGGTGCTGTTGCTGACCGCAGTGTTCGCGCGCTGGGGACTGACCTTGTGGCTCGGGGCCGATTTCGCCGCGCACAGCGCCGGGGTGCTGCGCATCCTGACGCTCGGCATCTTCCTTAACGTGCTGACAGGGGTGCCGTTCGGCCTGCTCCAGTCGATGCGCCGCGCCGATCTCACCGCGAAAGTCCATCTGGTCGAGCTGCCGCTATATCTCGTCCTGCTGATCGTGCTGGTTCGCGACTTCGGCATTACCGGGGCGGCGTGGGGCTGGGTGGCGCGCGTCGCGTTCGACTTCACCGCGCTGTCATGGCTGGCGCACCGCGAGCGGCGGCGGGCGGTGCCAGCGCGATCACCTGTGCTAGCGCTAGTTCATAGCCATTCGGCGGCTACCCCGGCATCGCGCTCGCCAGCCGCACGCGCCTGATCGACCCCGCCGCCGAGCATCCGCCACGCCCATACCGCCGCGCCGCGTACCACTGGCGACGCGTCGTCGAGCAACAGCCTGACGTTCGCCAGCAGCGCTGGTTCCGCGCTGTTGCCCGCCGCGATAAGCACGTTGCGGACGAAGCGTTCGCGGCCGACGCGCTTGACCGGCGAGCCGGCGAACACGGTGCGGAAAGCGGCGTCGTCGAGCTGGAGCAGGTCGGCGAGGCGAGGCGCGGTCAGCTCGGCGCGAGGTTCGAAAGCGATCTCACGCGAGCTGTGCGCGAACTTGTTCCATGGGCACACCGCAAGGCAGTCGTCGCAGCCGTAGACGCGGTTGCCGATGGCGCGGCGGAACTCGACCGGGATCGCGCCCTTGTGCTCGATCGTCAGGTACGAGATGCAGCGCCGCGCATCGAGCTGATACGGTGCCGGGAAGGCATCTGTCGGGCACGCACTCTGGCAGCGCGAACAGCTGCCGCAGGCATCGCCACCGGGCATATCGGGAGCGAGTTCGAGTGTCGTGTAGATCGCCGCGAGGAACAGCCACGAGCCGTGCTTGCGGCTGACGAGATTAGTGTGTTTGCCCTGCCAGCCCAGCCCCGCGGCCTGCGCCAGCGGCTTCTCCATTACCGGCGCGGTATCTACGAAGACCTTGACGTCGGTGCCGGGAACCGCCGTCACCAGCCAGCCCGCCAGTGCCTTCAGCCGCGACTTGATGAGGTCGTGATAATCGCGCCCGAGCGCATAGACCGACACGATGCCGATCTCGTCGTGCGCCGCATGCCGCAGCGGGTCGAGGGCGGGCGCATAACTGCTGCCCAGCAGGATCACCGAGCGCACCGCGGGCCATAATGCTTGCGGCGAACCGCGCCGTGCGGCGGTCTCCGCCATCCACAGCATGTCGCCGTGCCGTCCGTCGGCGAGCCATTCGTGTAGACGGGTCGCGGCGAGCGGGGCCGCGTCCGCTGCGGCGATGCCGAGCTGTGCAAAGCCGAGCCGCTCGGCTTCGCTGCCGAGACGCGCGCGAAGGTCGGGAGGTAGCATGCGCTGCCGTTAGCGACCACCGAACAGTAAGTCGAAGCTGATCGTGCGCCGGTCGCATTGGCGAGAGTTGCCCAATGGCGACAATGCAGGCATTTGGCGGGAATGAGCCGCCCTGCCAGCAACCGCGAGGTCAAGCCACGCGACCTCATCGACGCCAGCCGCAAGGACAGTCTCGCCGCCAGCCTCGACGAGAGCGTCGCGCGCGGGGCCGCGATGCTGCGCCGGGCGCAGCGCGGCAACGGCCACTGGGTCTTCGAGCTGGAAGCCGATGCGACGATTCCGGCCGAATACATTCTGCTGGGCCACTATCTCGGCGAGACCGCCGATATCGACCTCGAACGCAAGCTCGGCGTCTATTTGCGGCGTATCCAGCGCGCCGACGGCGGCTGGCCGCTATACCAAGGCGGCGAGATCGACCTCAGCGCGACGGTGAAGGCGTATTTCGCCTTGAAGATGATCGGTGACGACCCTCACGCGCCGCACATGGCGCGGGCGCGCGCGGCGGTGCTGGCGCGCGGCGGCGCGGGTGCGGCTAACGTCTTCACGCGCATCCTGCTGGCGCTTTACGGCGAAAGCAGCTGGAGCGCGGTCCCGACAATGCCGGTCGAGCTGATGCTCGCGCCACGCTGGTTCCCGGTGCAGCTGCAACGGGTATCCTACTGGGCGCGCACGGTGGTGGTGCCGCTGCTGGTGCTGGCGGCGCTCAGGCCGGTCGCGATCAACCCGCGCGGCATCCATATCGCCGAGCTGTTCGGCAATGCCTCGCCGCTTAAGCATGCCGGGCACCAGAAGAGAGTCTGGGCGGCGCTGTTCGGCGGGCTCGACCGGGTGCTCAAAGCCGGCGACAGCTGGTGGCCGAAGCGCACCCGCGCCAAGGCGATCGCTGCCTGCGTCGCGTTCGTCGACGAGCGGCTCAACGGTGACGACGGACTCGGCGCGATCTACCCGGCGATGGCCAACAGCGTGATGATGTACGCCGCCCTTGGGCTTGCCCCCGACGCGCCGCGCCGTGAAGCCGCGCGTCACGGCGTCGAGCGGCTGCTGGTGGTCACGGAGGACGAGGCCTATTGCCAGCCGTGCTTCTCGTCGGTGTGGGATACCGCGCTCGCGGCTCATGCGCTGCTCGAGGCCGGCGACCCGGCGAGCGAGAACGCGGCGTTGGCCGGGCTCGACTGGCTGATCCCGCGGCAGGAGCTTGCCGTCCGCGGCGACTGGGCCGAGCGGCGCCCCGATCTGCGCCCGGGCGGCTGGGCGTTCCAGTACAACAATCCGCACTATCCCGACCTCGACGATACCGCCGTCATCGTCCTGGCGATGGACCGCGCCCGTGCTGCGCACGGCGATCGCTTCGATAGCGCGATCGATCGCGGCGTCGAATGGACCGCGGGTATGCAGAGCGCCAATGGCGGCTGGGGCGCGTTCGCCGCCGATAATACCGACCATTATCTCAACAATATCCCGTTCGCCGACCACGGCGCGCTGCTCGACCCACCGACGGTCGATGTCAGCGCGCGCTGCGTTTCGATGTTCGGGCAATTGGGCGAGACCGGCAGCGTGCGGGTCAAGGCGGCGCTTGATTATCTCTACGCCGACCAGCTTGCCGACGGCAGCTGGTTCGGGCGCTGGGGGGTCAACTATATTTACGGGACATGGTCGGTGCTGTGCGCACTCAATGCCGTCGGGGTCGACCCGCAGTCCGCGCCGGTGCGCCGCGCAGTCAACTGGTTCGAGCGGATTCAGAATGGCGACGGCGGCTGGGGCGAAGGCTGCGACAGCTACCGGTTCGACTACGCCGGGCACACGTCGGCGGCGTCGACTGCGTCGCAGACCGCATGGGCGCTGCTCGGCTTGATGGCGGCGGGCGAGGCCGCATCGTCCGCCGTGGCGCGCGGTATCGCATGGCTTCAGGCGAACCAGACCGGCGACGGCGACTGGGCCGAGGAGAGCTACAGCGGTGGCGGTTTCCCGCGGGTATTCTACCTGCGCTACCACGGCTATCGGCGCTATTTCCCGGTCTGGGCGTTGGCGCGCTACCGCAACCTGACGCGTGGCAACAGCGGCAAAGTGGCGTTCGGCATGTGAGTTATGTGCTTGTCGCGACCGGGCTCAAGCGCGAGGCGAAGATCATCGCGCGGACGGGATTGGTGGCGATCGCGTGCGGCGGACATGGAGCGGTGCTGGAGGCGGCGCTGGAAGCGCGGATTGCGCGCGCGCGGCCGCGTACGGTAATGAGCATCGGGATCGCGGGGGCGTTGGACCCGGGGCTGGCGGTGGGGGACCTTCTGACCTTCTCCCGCTCGGAGAGAGGGCAGGGCCCGCTAGCTCCTTCGGCGAGTGGTGGGGAAGGGGGCGTGCCGCACGGTGCACTCGCGTTGTCCGATCATTCTCACTCTTCCTTGCAAGGGCATGCGCCCCCCCCTCTCCCCAGATGGGAGAGGGGAGAAGTCATCGGCGCCAACCTTCCCGTCACCACCGCCGCGGCCAAAGCCGAACTCCGCATCGCCACCGGAGCCGCCGCCGTCGACATGGAGTCACACATTGCCGCCCGCGTCGCCGCCCGCCACGACTTGCCGTTCGCCGTAATCCGCGTCATCTCCGACACCGCGCACCATGACTTGCCACCAGCGGCTTGCGTGCCGCTCAAGCCCGACGGCGGCGTCGACATGCCGCGCGTCCTTGCCGCGCTCGCCCGTCGGCCGCTGCAGCTTCCTGCACTGCTCGGTCTCGCGCGCGACACCGAGATTGCGCTGAAGGTGCTGGCCGACTTACTCCGCCGGTTCGACGGCTTCGCGCTTGACCGGCTTCTTGGACTTGATCTCGGCGAGCTTGGTCTCGACGTGCTTCGAGAAAACGAACTCTGCAGGACGCGCGTGGGTTAGGTCGACATCCGGTGCCATCGCGCCGCTGGTCTTGACGCCGCGGATGGCGACCATCGCGGCCTTGATCGGGTGCTTGATCATGTCGGTAACCGCGGTCGCCTCAAAACCCGAATGCACCATGCAGTTGGCGCACTTCTCGTAGTTGCCGACGCCGTATTCGTCCCACGCGGTGTTCGCCATTAACGCCGCATACGTCGGCTCATAGCCTTCGCCGAGCAGATAGCACGGCTTCTGCCAGCCAAAGACTGTGCGCGTCGGGTTGCCCCACGGCGTGCACTTGTAGGTCTGATTGCCGGCGAGGAAGTCGAGGAACAGGATCGACTGGGTAAACGGCCACGCCTTCGCACCGTTGCCGCGCTCGAAGATCTTGCGGAAAAGTTCGCGGGTCTTGTTGCGGTTGAGAAAGTGCGCCTGGTCGGGAGCGCGCTCATAGGCGTAGCCCGGGGATACGGTAATGCCGTTGACGCCCAAATCGCGCATCGTGTCGAAGAACGCCGCGACGCGCACCGGATCGGCTTCGTTGTACAATGTGCAGTTCAGACTGACCTGAAAGCCCTTGGCCTTGGCCAGCTTGATCGCCTCGATACACTTGTCGTAGACGCCCGCTTGCGCCACCGACTTGTCGTGCATCTCGCGGTCGCCGTCCAAGTGGATCTGCCAGTTGAACTGCGGGCTCGGCTTGAACTTGTCGATGTGCTTGGCCAGCAGCAGCGCATTAGTGCAACAGATGATGTACTTGCCGCGCGCGATATAGCCCTCGATGATGCGCGGCAGATCGCGGTGCAGCAGCGGCTCGCCGCCGGCAATCGCGACGACCGGCGCGCCGCACTCGTCGACCGCAGCCATCGCGTCTTCATAGCTGATGCGCTGGTTGAGGATGTCGCCGGGGTAATCGATCTTGCCGCAGCCCGAGCAGGCGAGGTTGCAGCGGA
>JAYTHJ010000103.1:0-16787 GCA_043732725.1 Sphingomonadaceae bacterium
CGCAGCCATCGCAACCTCCCTCGAAAGGGAATGTTGAATCACATCATAACGCTTTTGGGAATCGTCCGCGTGAGTCAGGCTTCACAATTGTTGGTATTACTGGCTTACTCCCTTACTCCATCCCTTCCTCACTCACCTTCGTGTTCAGCCTTCGCACCGGTAGCAAGAAAGCCCCTCACCTAGCTCTCTCGCGCAACCGCGGGAGAGAACTGGCATGGCATTACAATTGCGCTTTTCGAGTGACGTGTGCTTGCCGGGCAGTGGGGTGGGGGCGCGTCGTCAAATTGACCATGCGATGATATGGGCGAGGTGGATACAGGTGCTGCGCGAGCCGGACAGCGACGCGGCGGACTTCCCGGATCGACAAGCAGATCAGCGACGCGGTGGCGTCCGCATTCTTTTTGTTGCGGTGCCTGGCGTGCCGCTGTCGGCGGCAACCCATGCGAACGGGACGCTCGCTGCGACTGCACGCGCAATCATCTGAACTGCAAGTGCCGGCTTGGTCGCAAACACCGTGTTCTCCGGCACACGCTCGCCGCCATCCTGCTCGCCCTCGGCAAGCCGTAGGCCGAGATTGCGCGCGCCCTCGGCATATCCCGGCAGAGGCTCTTCGACGCGCTTGCCGACTGCACGCCGATCACCCCGAGTCTTGCGCTTCGGATTGCCAAGCTGATCGATAGCGATGCCGAGTTCTGGTCACGGCTGCAGGGGATGCACGATCTGAAGCTGCTAAGTTCGACAATGAGTGCCCAGTTTGAAGCGATCCCTCGGCTTCAAGCAACGTCGGTATCGACATACGCTCGGAATAAGTTTGCCTCGGGTATTTACACCGACGCCGGCCCTCGTTCGCCCGCTGCGCCATCGGCAACTGTTATGGCGCGGATGAACGCCACTTCGTCGGCGCGGTGCGGCTGCCCGTCGGCGTGGAAAATATCGTGGAACCACGGCCCGATCGGCCCATCAAGATACGGCGTCTTCCATGAATCCCACGGCAGATGCGTTTGCGTCTTGCCCTGCACCAGCCCCCAGCAGAAGGTCGCCACATTGGCATCGCGCGCCTGCGGCAGAATCGCTTCGAAGGTGCTGCCGGTCGGACGCGCCATGAACTCGGTACATAGCAGCGGGCGACCGAAGGTCTTCAGCCACTTGACGCGCTGGCCGAAGTCGGCGGCGGTGCCGTAGTTGTGGAACGAGATGATGTCGGACTCGCCGGTCTGCAGCCGCTGGATCGGGCTGAGCAGATCGGGAGCCGACCAGTCGCCGAACCAGATACCGCTGGTCAGCGGCTGACTCGGCGCTTCGAGCCGCGACCAGGCGAACGCCCGGCGCAACAGCGGCACGACGAGATCGGACTTGGCCTGCAGCTCGACCGGATCGCACAGCGCCACTTCGGGGCCGTTGTCGGGCTCGTTCCAGATGTCCCACGCGAGCACGCGCGGGTCGTCGCGGAACCGCGCGACGATACCGCGGACATAGTCCTCGAGCCGGCGATGCTGCGCGTTATCGGCGAGCACGTGCATGCCGGGCGACTGCACCCAGCCCGAATTGTGAACGCCGCGTCGCGGCATCGGCTGAGCGCCGACGGCGGGATACGCGTCCCAACACGAATCGAACAAGACAAACATCGTGCCAATGCCATGACCCGCAGCGACGTTGAGGTAGGCGTCGATCCGCGCCACGAAGCCGGCGGCGTCCTGCGCCCACAACAGGTCGTGGAGATAGACCCGCGCCGCGTTCATGCCGAGCGACGCCGCCAGCGTCAATTCGGCATCGATCGCCAGCAAGTCGAAGGTCTCGGCCTGCCACATCTCGAGCTGATTGATAGCATAGGACGGCGTGAAATTACAGCCGACCTGCCAAGGTCGTGCCGCGTACCAATGCTGCGCTGCAGCAAGTGTCCATTGTCCCTCGGAGAGAGTCGTGCTGTTCATTACTGCCGTCTCACCAGTCATTGTACCCCCCAAGGGTTACTTAACTACATCGTGTATAACAACGGCTACGTGAGCAAGCCGTTAACGACGTCTGACATCTTTGAGCGGTGGCTGAATTTTCGCGATCGTTGCGCTTTAGTCGCAAGTGCTACAGGCGCGCGGCGTGCCAGCGCAGATGATCCTCAATGAAGCTCGCGATGAACCAGTAACTATGATCGTAACCGGGCTGGCGGCGTAGGGTCAGCGGCATACCGGCCCGGGCACAGGCCGCCTCCAGCAGCTCGGGCCGCAACTGCGCGGACAGGAAATTATCGGCCTCACCCTGATCGATCAGCAGTTCGGGCAGCCGGCTTCCGGCGTCGATCAGCGCACAGGCATCGTGCGCCTGCCATGCCGCCGGATCGTCGCCGAGATAGCCGCCGAGCGCCTTCTGGCCCCACGGCACGCGGGCCGGCGCGACGATCGGCGCGAACGCCGAGACACTGCGGTAGCGGCCGGGGTTGGCCAGCGCCAGCGTCAGCGCGCCGTGGCCGCCCATCGAGTGGCCGCTGATACCCTGCCGCGTCATATCGGCGGGGAATTGCGCGGCGATCAGCGCCGGCAGCTCGTCGGTGACATAGCGCGCCATCTGGAAGTGCGTGGCCCACGGCGCTTGCGTCGCATCGACGTAAAAGCCCGCGCCTTGGCCGAAATCATAAGCCGGATCGTCGGCGACGCCTTCGCCTCGGGGGCTGGTATCGGGCATCACCAGCATGAGCCCGAGCTCGGCGGCGACGCGCTGCGCACCGGCCTTGTCGCTGAAGTTCGCCGAGGTGCAGGTCAGGCCGCTGAGGAACCACAGCACCGGTGCGGCGCGTGTCGCAGCTTGCGGCGGCGCGTATACCGCAAACGTCATGTCGCAGGCGCAAGCCTCGGAGCGGTGCCGGTAAGTACCCTGGGTGCCGCCGAAGCTGCGCGCGACGCTGATCGTGTCCACGGCTAGAATACCACGACCGAGCGGATGCTTTCGCCGCGGTGCATCAGATCGAAGCCGTCGTTGATGCGCTCGAGCGGCAGCCGGTGGGTGATCAGGCTGTCGATATCGATGACGCCGTTCATGTACCAGTCGACGATCCGCGGCACGTCGGTCCGTCCGCGCGCGCCGCCGAATGCCGAACCTTTCCAGACCCGCCCGGTGACAAGCTGGAACGGCCGCGTCGCAATCTCCTTGCCCGCCTCGGCGACGCCAATGATGATGCTTTGACCCCAGCCGCGGTGACAGCATTCGAGCGCGGCGCGCATCACGTCGACGTTGCCGGTGCAGTCGAAGCTATAGTCGGCTCCGCCGCCGGTTAGCTCGACGAGCTTGGGTACCAGCGCGTCAGGCGCGAGATCGCGCGGGTTGACGAAATGCGTGCAGCCGAACTGTTTCGCCATCGTCTCGCGCGCCGGGTTGAGATCGACTCCGATGATGATGTCGGCCCCCGCCAACCGCGCGCCCTGCAGGACGTTAAGGCCGATGCCGCCGAGCCCGAAGACGACGACTGTCGCCCCGACCTCGACCTTGGCGGTCCACAGCACCGCGCCGACGCCGGTGGTGACGCCGCAACCGATATAGCAGCTGGTGTCGAACGGCGCGTCGGTGCGGATTTTGGCGACGGCGATCTCGGGCAGCACGGTGAAGTTCGAGAACGTCGAGCAGCCCATGTAATGATAGATCGGCTGGCCCTTGTAGCTGAACCGCGAAGTGCCGTCGGGCATGACGCCCCTGCCCTGCGTCGCGCGAATGTGCGTGCATAGGTTGGTCTTGCGGCTCAGGCAGCTTTTGCACTGGCGGCATTCGGGCGTGTAGAGCGGTATGACGTGATCGCCGACCGCAACGCTGGTCACCCCCGCGCCGATCTCGCGGACGATGCCGGCCCCCTCGTGACCGAGGATCGACGGGAACAGCCCCTCGGAGTCCTTGCCCTCGAGCGTATAGGCGTCGGTATGGCAGATGCCCGTCGCCATGATCTCGACCAGCACCTCGCCCGCCTTCGGCCCGTCGAGGTCGACCTCGACGATCTCGAGCGGCTGGTTGGCAGCGAAGGCAACGGCGGCACGGCTTTTCATGGATGGCTCCGGCGAACAGGCTTCGCGCGCTGTCTTCACTATCGATGCGGCGTCGTCGAGCCTTGATCTGTCCTCTCGCGCGAAATTTCGTGTCAGCAAGCTCGGCGCGCCGCCGTTAATGGTAGGCATCCCAGCCGCAAGGACGACATCATGGACCTTCCCCGCAACTGGCGCGGCGCGACCCCGGCGGCAGCCGATCTGGCCGTCGAGCTCGAAGCCGTAATGTTCGACCGTGTCCGGGCGCTGATGGTTTCGAACAGGCTGCCCGCGACGCCGCCGATCTACGAATTGTTGTGGCGTTATCTGACCGAGGACGACCACGCGCTGGCACACGCGGTCGATCTGGCGATCATCACCCAGACGCTCGATGCGCAGCGCGCGACGACACTACACCGCACGCATTGTAAAGAGGAGTGCTGAGTAGACCACTAACGCTGCCACAATAGCGTCAAATATGTCATGTCACCTGCACGAAACGCAGGGGTGAAGCGGCAATGGCCAGCGTCGCATCCGCATTGGCACTGGCAATCGCGCGACCGCATCGTTTTAGTGTCGCGATGTCCGCGTCTTTGGTCTTGATCGCGTTTGGAAGGTTCACGCCGAACTATTGGGCCAAGCTTGCCAGCCAAAGATTTAGCGCGGCACCGATCGTCTATATCCACGGCACCCCGCTGTCGATCTGGACGTTATTCTACTTCGCGCAAGTATCGCTAGTCGCTGCCGCGCGCACCCCCGATCGTCGCCGCTGGGGCATGGCTGGCATCTCGCTGGCAACTGCGATGGTAATCAGCATGCTGTTGGTGATGATCAACTCGATGCAAAATGCCAATGCGCTCGGCATGCATGTTGCCGGCCAGCGTTGCGCGATCGTGCCGTTTTCATCCCTGATTTTGTTTGTTGTCTTTTTCGCTGCAGCGGTTGTCACCGCGCGCGACAGCGAGCTGCACAAGCGGCTGATGATCCTCGCGATGATCCCGCTGTTCCAAGCTGCGGTCGGACGCGTGTTCAAGGTGTTGCTGGAGCCGCCGGGGACGATCGGGCTGGGGCTGGTGACTTTCGCGGTCGTGCTGGGGCTAGCGGCGGTTCTGTTGATCGTGGTCGCCATAACCTATGATTGGCGAACCCGCGGACGGCCGCACCAAGCTTATTTGGTCAGCGGTTCAATGCTGATCGCCAAGCAATTCCTCATTGTTCCGATCGCGGCAACCGCGTGGTGGCTCGCCTTCGCCGCCAGCATCGAAGGCCTCGCGGGGTAGCGAACCGGCTCGCCAGCAGTTCAATACAGGAACCGCTCCTCGGCGATCTTGCCGTTTTTGATCGTGTAGAGCGCGACTTCGTCCAACGGCATGTGCTGACCGCTTTCCTTGTTGGTGATGTCCATCGTCCAGCGGATCGCGATCTGGTCGCCGTTGATGTACGGCCCGTCGGTCGTCGTGCCGTGTACTTCATGATTGGCGTACCACGATGCGCTCTTGGCTTCGACCGCCTGCTTACCCTCGAGCCGCGCCGTCGGGCCTTCCATCGCTTCGATACTGACAACGTCGTCAGCCCAGTATTTCTCGCCGATATTGAAGTCTCCGGCCTTGGTCATGGCGACCATGTCGGCGGCGATTACGTGAATGTCCATGGTGCTCTCCCGAGTCGACAACAGAACATACCATGTACGACGTGACTGGGGAATGACATCCCGAGCCGTCTCGGCTAAGCGCGCGGTATGACTGAGATCGCCGCCGCAACCATCGCCGAGCATGGGCTCAGCCCGGACGAATACACTGACATCGTCGACAGCCTCGGGCGCGCCCCGAATTTGCTCGAACTCGGTATCTTCTCGGTGATGTGGTCCGAGCATTGCTCGTACAAGTCGAGTCGCTTGCACCTGCGCAAGCTGCCGACGACGGGTGCCTGCGTGATCTGCGGCCCCGGCGAGAACGCTGGCGTCATCGACATCGGCGACGGTGACGCGGCGATCTTCAAGATGGAGAGCCATAACCACCCGAGCTTCATCGAGCCGTACCAGGGCGCGGCGACCGGTGTCGGCGGCATTTTGCGCGATGTTTTTACGATGGGCGCGCGGCCGGTAGCGAACCTCAACGCGTTGCGCTTCGGCGATCCGTCGAGCCCGCGCATGCAGCATCTGATCCGCGGTGTCGTCGCGGGCATCGGCGGCTACGGCAACTGCGTCGGCGTGCCGACCGTCGGCGGCTCGGTCGATTTCCACCCGGCCTACAACGGCAACATCCTCGTCAACGCGATGACCGTCGGCGTCGCGCGGGCCGATAAAATCTTCTACTCGGCCGCCGCGGGCATCGGTAATTCGGTGGTCTATGTCGGCTCGAAGACCGGGCGCGACGGCATCCACGGCGCGACGATGGCGTCGGCCGAGTTCACCGAGGGCGACGAGGACAAGCGCCCGACGGTGCAGGTCGGCGACCCGTTCACCGAAAAGCTGCTGATCGAGGCCTGCCTCGAATTGATGGCGTCGGACGCAATCGTCGCGATCCAGGACATGGGGGCGGCCGGGCTGACCTCCAGTTCGGTCGAGATGGCGTCGAAGGGCGGCGTCGGGCTGCAGCTCGATCTCGAACTAGTGCCGGTTCGCGAGACCGTCATGACGCCGTACGAGATGATGCTGTCCGAGAGCCAGGAGCGCATGCTGATGGTGCTCAAGCCCGGGCGAGAGGCCTTTGCCGAGGCGATCTTCCGCAAGTGGGAGCTCGACTTCGCGGTGATCGGCCATGTCACCGACACCGAGCGACTAGTGCTCACCTTCCACGGCGCGACCGTCGCCGACATCCCGCTCGGGCCGCTCGCCGAGAAGGCCCCGCTGCTCGACCGCCCATGGGTGCCGACGCCCAAGCGCGAGCCGCTGACCGACATTCCCGAAAGCACTGATATCGGGGCCGACCTGCTCAAGCTGCTGGCGTGTCCCGACCTCGCGTCGAAGCGCTGGATCTGGGAGCAATACGACCACATGGTCGGGGCCGACACACTGCAGCGCCCCGGCGGCGACGCGGCGGTGGTGCGCGTCCACGGCACCCGCAAGGCGCTGGCCATGACCGTCGATTGCACCCCGCGCTATTGCTACGCCGACCCATACGAAGGCGGCAAGCAGGCGGTGGCGGAAAGCTGGCGCAACCTGATCGCGGTCGGCGCGAAGCCGCTGGCAATCACCGACTGCATGAACTTCGGCAACCCGCAGCGGCCAGAAATCATGGGGCAGTTCGTCGGCTGCATCGACGGCATGGCCGAAGCCTGCCGCGCGCTCGACTACCCGGTGGTGAGCGGAAATGTGTCGCTATACAATGAGACCGATGGGACGGGGATATTACCGACACCGGCGATCGGCGGGGTGGGGCTGATCGACAATTATGCCAATATGATGACGATGGGGTTCAAGAACGAAGGAGAGGCAATTTGGCTAATTGGCGACTGTCATGGGCACCTCGGACAATCGCTCTGGCTGCGCGAAGTCAAGGGCCGCGAGGATGGATCGCCACCGCCTGTTGACCTTTTAAACGAGACTACGGCCGGAGCGGCAGTACGACAGCTCATCGAGTACGGAAAGGTATCTGCCGTCCACGATCTAGCCGACGGCGGCCTGCTTGTAGCACTGGCTGAGATGGCGCTGGCGGGAGGTATCGGCGCAGAACTAATCGACTGGCGAGCGTTCGTCGGTGTAACCGGCGGATCGATAGCTGTTCGGGCGCTCGAGGCTACTGCTTGGAACTTCGGCGAAGATCAGTCGAGGTATCTTGTCACGACATCCGACTCAGATGCGATCCACCGTGCTTGCAACGTCAGTAATGTGGCTCGGTACAAGATTGGAACAGTGCGCGGAGACGGATTGAGGTTGCCAGATGGAGTGTCGCTACCGCTCGCCGACCTGCGCGCCGCGCACGAGGGCACGCTGCCGGCGCTGATGGCGCGCTGACTTCCTCCTCTACTTCGCTGCTTCCCTCCCCTTCCGGGGAGGAGGATGGGGGTGGGGTCTCCGATCGGGAGCCGACCGCTTCCCGCACCAGCACCCCCATCCGGCCTCTCCCCTAGAGGGGAGGGGAGCAGAACACGCTCAATCCTCCGCGAAGCTGGGCAGGATTGCAGCCTGCCCCGCCCTTCCCCATATCCGGTGCGTCATGCTTTGAAAGGACGCCGTTGCCCGTTGCTCGTCTCAACGCCGTTGCCGCCCGGCTGCCGGGGCTGACCAATTCGCCCGCGCATATTCGCCAGCGCATCGAGGCGATGGAGCATCTGCTCGAAGGGCTGTTCGTCATTCCCGGCATCAACCGTCGCGTCGGGCTCGATGCGATCGTCGGGCTGGTGCCGGTGGCGGGCGACCTGATCACCGGCGCGATGGGGCTGTGGATCGTCTGGGAGGCGCGCAATCTCGGTATGCCGAAGTGGCAGCTGACGCGGATGACCGCGAATATCGGCATCGACACGCTACTCGGCATGATTCCGCTGGTCGGCGACTGGTTTGATTTCGCGTTCCGGTCGAACACCTACAACCTGCGGATCATCCGCAAGCACCTCGATCGCCACCATCCCAGAAACTGAACCGAACCCGCTTACGCTTCGAAATCGGTAAGTATAACTACCGCGCCCGCACCTTCAGCGTCGCGCGATCGGCGGCACCGATGTCGCCGTTCTCGCACGCCACCGGTTCATAGCGCGTCGTCAGGCAAATCCGCAGCTCGGTCAGCCGCTGGCGATTGTCGGTCGCGACAAACAGACTGTCGCGCGGCAGCGCCGGGTTCGCCGCGACGACCGCATCGCGCAGCGCCCCGGCCGTCAGCCCGGCCGGTGCCAGCGCGGCGGCGTCGGGCAGCGTTAGCTTGGCCGCGACCGCCTGCGCCGAAGCGAAATAGGTCGGCGCATCGGCCCAGTGGCAGGTGCCGTGCTTCGCCCACTCGTGCTGCAGCAGCGACGTCGACGGCGTCAGGCAGTAGTTAGCGCGAGCGGTCGACAGATCGAGCGCCGTCGGGGCCCGGCAGAATTGCGGGTAGGTCTTGCCCGCGCCATCGGGCCACAACCCGTGCACCTTGAAGCCAAAGTGCGCCTGGCACCCCGACGTCGATGCGCTATCGGGCCGCTCGCACTGCTCGGGCCACCAGTAATAAGCGAGCACTAGCTTGGTCACCGGCAGGATGCGCTGCTCCTCCTGCGCACCGGCCGGGTCGGGCATCAGGTTCGGCGGGATCGCACAGCTATCGGCGGCCTGCGCCGCGGTTCCGGCGCACACCAGTAACGCGAACAACACCTTACGCATAATCCATCCCGATATCGGCCGCCGGAGCCGACTGCGTGATACGCCCGACCGAAATGTACGTCACTCCAGTTTCGGCGATGGCGCAGATGGTCTCGAGCCGGACGCCGCCGCTCGCCTCGGTCGGCACCCGCCCGGCGATCAGCGCCACCGCGGCGCGCAGCACCGCCACATCCATATTGTCGAGCAGCAAGCGGTCGGCACCTGCCGCCAGCGCCGGTTCGATCTGGTCGAGCCGGTCAACCTCGACGACGATACCCTGCAGCCCGGCGCGCTTGGCGGCGCTCACCGCTCGCGTGATCCCGCCGGCGGCCGCGATGTGATTGTCCTTAATCATGACGCCGTCATCGAGCCGCATCCGATGGTTGGTCGCGCCGCCCATCCGCGTCGCGTACTTCTCGAGCGCACGCAGACCCGGCAGCGTCTTGCGGGTGTCGAGCAGCACCGTGCCGGTCCCGCCGATAGCGTCGACATAAGCGCGGGTCAGCGTCGCGATGCCGGTCAGATGCTGCATCGTGTTGAGCGCCGACCTCTCGGCCGCGAGCAGCGCGCGGGCGTTACCGGCGACCCGCAGCAGCGGCGTGCCGGGGGCAACGGCGGTGCCATCGGCAACGAGTTCGGTGGCGGCGGCGTGCGGATCGAGCGCGGTAAAGAAAGCGGCGGCGAGACCCAGACCCGCGACGACCACCGCGTCCCGGCTGGCGAGCACGGCGGTGAGGCGGGCGTCGGCGGGGATAACAGCGGCTGATGTAATGTCGCCGCCGGTGCCGAGGTCCTCGGTGAGCGTTGCAGCGACGAAGGCGGCAAGGTCGAAGCCCTCAATCACCCGTCACCGGCGCGTCGGATACGCCCGCGGCCATCGTCAGCATGCGGTTCAGCGGGACCAGCGCCTTGATGCGGATATCCTCGGGCACGACGATCTCGGGCGTCAGATCGCGTAGGCACAGGTACAGCTTCTCTAGCGTGTTGAGCGCCATGTACGGGCAGTTATTGCAGTTGCACTTGCCGTCGGCACCCGGCGCACCGATGAACAGTTTGGCCGGCGCGGACTTCTGCATCTGATGGATGATGTGCGGCTCGGTGGCGACGATGATCGTGGGCTCGGGCGAGGCCATCGCGAACGCGAGGATCGCGCTGGTCGAACCGATCATATCGGCGTGATCGAGGATGTGCGCCGGGCATTCGGGGTGGGCGGCGACCGGCGCGGCGGGATATTGCGCCTTCAATTTGAGCAGCTCCGTCTCGGAGAACGCCTCGTGGACGATGCACGCGCCGTCCCATAGCAGCATCTCGCGGCCGGTCTTGCGGTTGAGATAACCGCCGAGGTGCTTGTCGGGCGCGAACAGGATCTTCTGGTCGCGCGGCAGTTGGTTGATGATCTTCTCGGCCGACGACGACGTGACGATAATATCGCTGTGCGACTTCACCGCCGCCGAGCAGTTGATGTACGTCAGGCTGATATGGTCGGGGTGCGCGGCGCGGAAGCGGCCGAACTCGTCCGGCGGGCACGAGTCCTCGAGGCTGCAGCCCGCAGCGAGGTCGGGCAGTACGACGATTTTCTGGGGGGAAAGAATCTTGGCGACTTCGGCCATGAAGCGGACGCCGCAGAAAGCGATGACGTCGGCCTCGGTCGCGGCCGCCTTGCGCGACAGATCGAGGCTGTCGCCGACGAAATCAGCGAGGTCCTGCAGCACCGGGTCCTGATAATAATGCGCGAGGATGACGGCATTGCGGTCGCGCCGCAGCCGCTCGATTTCGGCGCGCAGGTCGAGCCCGCGCAAGTCGTTCGCCAGTCTTGCGTCCATTTGCTGCTCCTTACGCCGCCAGCCGCCAGATGTCGCCGTCGCAGTCGACGCGGCCTCGGGCGTGCAGATCGATCAGATGTGCCGACACCGACAGGCCCGCCGCCGGGTGCAGCCGCGGGTCGACGCCAACATACATCGTCGCAACCATGTCCTTGATCGACGCGGGCGCGCCCGCCAGCGCGGTCAGGATTTGCGTCTCGCGCTGGCGGCGATGCGTCATCAGCCCGCGCACGAAGCGCTGCGGCTCGGTCACGGCCGGTCCGTGCGTCGGATAATAGATGCTGTCGTCGCGCTCGAGCAGCTTTGACAGGCTGGTCATGTACGCCGCCATATTGCCATCGGGCGGCGCAACGACGGTTGTCGACCAGCCCATGACGTGATCGCCGCTGAACAGTGCGCGCTCTTCGGGGAAAGCGAAGGCGAGGTGATTCGAGGTGTGGCCCGGCGTGTGCAGCGCCGTCAGCGTCCAGCCCGGCGCGTCGATCGATGCGCCATCGGCGAGCACGATGTCGGGGGCGTAGCTCGCGTCGAAGCTGGCATCTGCGCGCGGCCCGGCCGCGCGCAGCGTCAGCGGCGCACAGCCGGCGATCGTCGCTCCTGTAGCGGCCTTTAGCGCCGGTGCTGCCGGCGAGTGGTCGTTGTGGGTATGCGTGATAACGATATGGCTGACCGTCTCGCCGCGCACCGCTTCGACCAGCGCCGCGATGTGCGCGGCATCGTTCGGACCGGGATCGATGACGGCGACCGTGCCCCGGCCGACGATATAGGTTCCGGTTCCCGTAAAGGTGAACGGCGACGGATTGCGCGCCAGTACCCGACGCACCCGCGGCGACAGCGTCTCGACGCGGCCGTAAGGCGCGTCGGCGATAGTCTGATCGGTCACTGCCATGGGGCTCATGTGGCAGCGGTGGGGCTTGATGTGAAGGTGCAAGCCCGTAAGATGGCACCCTAAGGCAATGCTCTGGGGAGGGCGGCGTGAACGAACTTTACGACTTCATCATCGTTGGTGCCGGCAGCGCCGGGTGCGTGCTGGCCAATCGCCTGTCGGCCGACCCGGCGACACGGGTGCTGTTGCTCGAGGCTGGCGGGCACGACCGCGCGATGCTGATCAACATGCCCGCCGGCATCGCCAACATTATCGCGCCCGACAAGCCGAGCCCGTATGACTGGGGCTTCTGGACGGTCCCGCAGCAACATCTGAACGACCGCAAGCTCTACTGGCCGCGCGGGCGGGTGCTCGGCGGCTCCTCGTCGATCAACGGCATGGTTTATATTCGCGGCCACGCCAGCGACTATGACCGCTGGGCGCAGACCGGGCTGACCGGCTGGGGCTGGAGCGACGTGCTGCCGTATTTCAAGCGCGCCGAACATAGCGAACGCGGCGGCGACGACTTTCACGGGCAAGGCGGCCCGCTGCACACGTCGAACCGCCGCCATCCGCTGCCGCTCTCGGAGGTCTTCGTCGCAGCCGCGGTCGAAGCTGGTATCCCGCGCACTGATGACTTCAATGGCGCGCAGTTCGAGGGCGCAGGCCATTACGATTCGACGATCAAGGACGGCAGCCGATGGTCGGCAGCGCGGGGATACCTGACGCCGGTGATGTCGCGGCCCAACCTCGAAGTCCGCACCGGCGTTCAGGTCGAGGCGGTGACGTTCGCCAATGGCAACGCCACCGGCGTCCGCTACACCCGCGGCGGCCAGCGCGAGACCGTTCGTGGGCGCGAGACGATCCTGAGCGGCGGCGCGATCAATTCGCCGCAGCTGCTGATGCTGTCGGGGGTCGGTCCTGCGGCAGCGTTGCGCGGGCTCGGCATCGAGGTCGTCCGCGATGTGCCCGCCGTCGGCCAGAACCTGCAGGATCATCTCGACGTCGTCGTACAGTGGTCGTGCACCCAGAAAGTGACGCTTAACGCCAACAAGCCGCTGCACCGCAAGCTCCAGGCGCTGCTGCAATGGCAGTTCGCCAAGACCGGCTCGGGGGCGGCGATGGCGACACCGTCGGGGGCGTTCGTGTCGACGCGCGAAGGACTCGCCGCGCCCGATATCCAGATCCACTTTATGCCCTACAAAGGCGAGCCGCACGGGCGTGGCGAGATGTCCGCCGAGCATGGCTATCAGATGCACGTCTGCCAGGTTCGCCCCGAGAGCCGAGGAAACATCGCACTAGCTTCGGCCGATCCGATGACGCCGCCGCTGATCGATCCAAACTATCTCGCGGCTGCCGAAGACGAGCGCGCAATGCTGGCGGGGATTAAAATCGCGCGGCGGATCGGCGCGGCACTGGCGTTCGACCCGTATCGCGGCACCGAAGCCTGGCCGGGTGCGGCGGTGCAGGACGACGACACGCTGCTCGCGAAACTGCGCGACTGGGGCGAGACGATCTACCACCCGGTCGGGACCTGCCGGATGGGAGCCGACGAGGCCGCGGTGGTAGACGGCAACCTGCGGGTGCGCGGCGTCGGTGGCTTGCACGTCGTCGACGCGTCGATAATGCCGTACCTCGTGTCGGGCAACACCAACGCTCCGACGATCATGATCGCCGAGAAGGCCAGCGACCTGATCACCGCGGTGGCACGGGTCGGCATCGCCGCATGAGCGCTAGCGTGCCGTTCGTCATCCCGGTTGCGCCAGACGAAATGGCGTGGGTGCGCGAGCGGGTCGCGGCGTTCCGGTTCTTCGAGGAACCGGTGGAGCCTGGTTGGGAATACGGTGCCAATCGGGGTTATATGGAAAGGCTGCGCAACTATTGGCTCGAGCAGTTCGACTGGCCGGCGGCAGTTGCCCGGCTCAACCGCCTCCGCCATGTCCGCGTCGAGGTCGAGCCGGGCTATGCGCTGCACTGCGTCCACCAGCGATCGCCGCGCGCCGACGCGCGTCCGCTGCTGATCGCACACGGCTGGCCGGGCTCGATTATCGAGTTCGACGCGATCATCGAGCGGCTGGCCGATCCGGGCGACGCGGCGCTGCCGGCGTTCCACGTCGTCGCGCCGTCGCTGCCGGGGTACGCGTGGTCCGATAAGCCAGCAAAGCCGCTCGGGCCGCGCGCGGTAGCGCGGCTTTACGATCAGCTAATGGGCACGTTGGGTTACGAGACCTTTGTGTATCAGGGCGGCGACTGGGGCAGCGTCATCGGCGGCTGGATGGGACTCGATTCGCGCCGGATCAGCGCGCTGCATCTGAACGGCTACGGCCTGCGCTGCGCCGATATGCACCCTGAGACACCCGAGGATGTTGCGTGGTTGCAGTGGGCGCTCAAGATCCGCGATACCGAGACCGCGTATCTTCAGCTGCAGGGCACCAAGCCGCAAAGTCTCGGCTTCGCGATGATGGACTCACCGATGGGCGTAGCGGCATGGTTCGTCGAGAAGTTCAATGGCTGGAGCGATTTGCTGGGCACCAGCAACTCCGCGCCGCCGTTCGGTATGGACGAGCTCCTGTCCAATATCATGATCTATCTGACAACCCGCAGCTTCAACACGGCGACGTGGATCTACAAGGGCATGTTCCAGGAGGGCGGCTTCGCGATGCCGCCCGGTTGCCGCGTCGAAGTGCCGGTCGGCATCGCGGCGTTTCCGCACGACCTGCTGGCGTTCCCGCCGCGGTCGATGGTCGAGCGCGGCTATAACGTCACCCATTGGACGGCGATGCCGCGCGGCGGCCATTTCGCCAGCCTGGAGCAACCCGAGCTGTTCCTCGGGGACGTTCAGGCGTTCGCTGCATCGCTATGAGTGGCGAGATCGAGTGGCGGGTCGAAGCCGCTCCGGTCGAGTATCCGGCCGCGCTGGCGCTGATGGAGGCCCGGGTTGCGGCGATCCGCGCTGGAACGGCACCGGAGTTGATCTGGCTGCTTGAACATCCGCCGCTGTATACGGCCGGCACGAGCGCGACTACGGCCGAACTGCTCGATCCGGGCAGCTTCCCGGTGTTTGCGACCGGACGTGGCGGGCGTTACACCTACCACGGCCCCGGCCAGCGCGTCGTCTATGTCATGCTCGACCTCGATGCCCGCTGCCGCGACCTGCGCTGCTTCGTCGGCGCGCTTGAAGACTGGCTCGTTCGCACGCTCGCCGGCCTTGGCGTCGCGGCGTTCACGGTGCCAGATCGTATCGGCGTCTGGGTCGACGCTGGCGGCGGTCATGCCAAGATCGCCGCGCTCGGCATCCGGGTGCGACGCTGGGTCAGCTTCCACGGCATCGCGCTCAATATCGCGCCCGAGCTCGGGCATTTCGACGGGATCGTCGCGTGCGGCCTGGCCGGATACCCCGTCACCAGCCTCGCCCAGCTTGGCAATCCGGCCAGCCTTGCCGACGCCGATGCCGCTTTTCAGCGCGCTTTTCCAGGCTTTCTGCAACAGCTTGAGGGCAGTTTTGCACGCCCTATTAAAGCCGCTTGAGGGCCGCAACATTTCTGCTAATGTCTACTCCGGTTAGGGGATAAGGGCTGAACCTAAACCTCCGCTATCAGGCTCAAGACAACTAAGAGGAGTTCAAAATGGGTGATATCGCCATGAAGCTGAAGACTGTTGCGCTGGTTGCCGGCGTTGCGCTCGCCGTTGTCGCCTGCGGTGACAAGAAGCCAGCCGACACGTCGGCAACGACGACCACCGACACGACGACGACTGCTCCGGCCGCGACGACGACCGCCACCGCTCCGGCAGCGATGGACGCGACCACGAACGACGCAACCGCGACGGCTCCCGCCGCCGCCGGTGCCGCCGACACCGCCGCGACCGCTCCGGCCGCGACGGACACGATGACCACTGGTACGAACTCGATGACGACGACCACGACCACGAAGAAGTAAGCGGCAGCCATCGTCGACTTGAAAGGGCCGCCGCATCGGCGGCCCTTTCTTTATGCGGCGCGGCTGCTAGTAAGACTGCATCGTCCAGCGGAGTTGCGGCATGAGCCTCGAACAGATCACCGAACAGATGCGCACTCGGGTCGGCGACAGCGCCGGGCTGAAGAAGTCGGTGAAGTTCGACTTTGGCAGCGACGGCGTGGTGCGTATCGACGACACGGCCAAGCCCGCCGTCGTCGACAATCAGGACCTCCCGGTCGATTGCGCGGTCAAGGTGACCATGGCCGACTTCATGGACATCGCCGCCGGCAAGCAGAACGCTCAAATGGCATTCATGATGGGCAAGCTCAAGGTCGACGGCGATATGTCGGTGGCGATGCAGCTCGGGACGATCCTTGGGTAGCTAAGCAGCCGCGGCGTTCAGTCGTGAACAGTCAACAAAGTGCAGGGGCAGGCACGGCGGGGCGATACGAGGATAATCGATGTTTCGCTGCCTGACGTCAGTGACACTCGCGCTGGCTATTTTGACTGCCTGGCCGGTTTCAGCTGCGGTAAAACGTAAGCCGGCAAGCCCCCGGAAAGCAGTCGTAGAGAAATCGGCGGGTGGTCTGGCCGCGAACGACTTCGGCGTCAATCTCCGTCCGATGACCACCGCCGAGGTCGAAGCCAACGCGGTCTGGAACCTCCGGGCGGCGCTCAATATTGCGGCGCTGCAGTGCCAGTATTCGCCGTACCTGGCGACGGTGCGCCTGTACAACGAGATCCAGAAGCAGGACGCTGACGAGTTTGATCGCGCCAAATCGACGATGATGGCACATTTCCGGCGTTACGGCGGCGGGCACGCGGAAACGATCTTCGATCAGTATACGACGAAAACCTATAACGCCTATTCGACGC
>JAYTHJ010000104.1:0-1642 GCA_043732725.1 Sphingomonadaceae bacterium
TCTTCCACAACGCGCGGGCGCTGCTGGCGCGCGGCTCGGGGCCGTACTTCTATCTGCCCAAGCTCGAGCACTATCTCGAAGCGCGGCTGTGGAACAACGTCTTCGTCACCGCGCAGTCGTGGCTCGGGCTGCCGCTCGGTTCGATCAAGGCGACGGTGCTGATCGAGACGCTGCCGGGTGCCTTCATGGCGGACGAGATCCTGTACGAACTGCGCGATCACATCGCGGCGCTCAACTGCGGGCGTTGGGATTATATCTTCAGCTACATCAAGTGCTTCGGGGCCGATAAGGCGCACGTGTTGCCCGATCGCGGCGCGGTCAACATGACGGTGCCGTTCATGCGCGCCTATGCGCTCCACGTCATTCGCACTTGTCACAAGCGCGGCGCACACGCGATGGGCGGAATGAGCGCGTTTATCCCGGTCAAGGGCGACGAGGCCGCGAACGAACGCGCTTTCGCCGCGGTCCGCACGGACAAGGAGCGCGAGGCAACCGACGGCTGCGACGGCACCTGGGTGGCGCACCCGGGACTTGTCGGCGTCGCGATGGAGGTCTTCGACCGCGTCATGCCGGGACCGAACCAGCTGGACAAAATCCCCGCCGGATCGGTTACCGCCGCCGAACTGACCACGGCGCCGGTCGGGCCGAAGTCGCTCGCCGGGCTGACGATGAACGTCAACGTCGGCATCGGCTATATTGCCAGCTGGCTGCGCGGCTTGGGCGCGGCGCCGCTCCACAATATGATGGAGGACGCCGCCACCGCCGAGATCAGCCGAACGCAGCTCTGGCAGTGGCGCACAACCGGCACTGTGCTCGACACCGGCGAAGCGGTCGATGCAGAGTTGCTCGAGCGCACCGTATCCGAGCAGCTCGAGGTCTGGAAGCGCGAAGTCGGCGACAACTTCTTCACCGCGGGCAAGTTCATCGAGGCGGCGTCGATCTTTCAGACACTGGTGCTGGCGACAAAGCTCGAGCCATTCCTGACGGTGCCGGCGTACGAGCATTATTTCGCGAAGGCGGCGTGAGCTCAGCTGGATCGTATGCTGGCGATCTCCTTAGCTTGTCTCAGACGAAGAGTGTCAGCGGATGCCGCGCTAATTTCTCGTCGCGAGTTAAGAGGCGCAAACCTTCCTCTTGCGCCTGCACTAGCAGCAGCTCATCGAACGGGTCCTTGTGCGCCAGCGGATGCTGCAAGGTTGCGACCGCATGGTGCGCGGTCAGCGGCAACAGCGTCCAGCCAACTGTCGTGATGAACGCCAGAAGCTTATCCGGCGAAATAATGCCCTTGCGATCTCCGGAAGCATGAAAGCTCCGCCACTTCAGGCGAGTCTCCCAGATCGACACTGCCGAAATTACGGGCGTCACCACAATGATTTCGGCACGCTCACCGTCAGACAGGTCGTACTCGTCGGTTGCCGCCCAGATCGCGATATGCGTATCGAGCAGAAGCCTCAATCGCCAAGACCGAGAACGCGCAGGCTGAAGGCGGTATCGTTGAACGTGTCGACCCAGCCCGCTTCCGGCCGCTCGATGCCAAGCTCTTTCCGAATTTGTTGAACTCTCGCCCAGTCGACGCCCGGATCAGGCTTGGACGGCACCATCTCGACAAACGGCTTGCCGTGTTTTGTAATGATGACGCGCT
>JAYTHJ010000105.1:0-1636 GCA_043732725.1 Sphingomonadaceae bacterium
TCGATCAGCGAGGTCGGCGCGGTCGCCTCGCGGCTGATCCACGGCAGGTGCCACCGCCGCGCGAAGTCCGCCAGCCACACGCGCCAGCCCGCGACGCGCCCGCGCACCGCCAGCACCGAGACATAGCCATCGGGGGCATATCCGCGCGCCAGCTTGACCGAGACCACCGGGTCCTTGCCCGACAGTTCGGTAACGAAGCTGTCGATGACGCCTCGCGCAGCACGCTGACCAGCGCGGTTGCCGAGCGGAACGGCATTCGCACCTGGAACTTTGCAGTGCCGCCGGCGGCGTATTCGGGAGCTTCGGCGACGACGTCCATGCGGTCGCCGTTGTCGCCGCCGAACCACCAGTCGTCCGAGCCCGCCAGCCAGACGCTGCTGGTGGCTTGCGCGATCTGCCCGCTGGCGTCGGACGCGCTCGCTTGCACCATGACCTCGCCCGAGACGCCGGCATCGAGCTGGGAAGCGAACAGCGCCTTGTCGTCGGTGGTGCCGCTGCAGCTCGCGTCAAGCAGCTCGGTCTCGCTGCCGTTGTCATGGCATAAAAGCCGCCGATTAGCCGCTTGCGGTACGAATAGGTCTCGCGGCTGAACAGCTTGACCGACACGCGCCGGCCCTTGACCGGGCGGTTGTCAAGGTCGAGCGCGACAAGTCTGAGCCGCAAATCGTCGGACTTCGCCATCCAGCCGTCGCGCTTGATGCCGACGCGGACGCCCGCGGGATCGAGCGCGATGCGACTCGACACGGTAGCGACTTCGCCGTTGGCGTCGTCATAGTCCATCTCGGCAACCAACGTCGACGGGCGGGTGACCGGCATGAGCTTGTCGACAACGATGCGCGCGGTGCCGTTCGCGCCGAGCGTCACCGGTTCGACGCGGGCGCGCAAGGGTCCTTGTGCGGCGGGTTCGTCGCCGCCGTTCAAGGCCACGATGCCCGCCGCCAGCGGCTCGCCGTCGAAGCTCCAGCCGTCGTAGTCGGGGACGCTGACCTCGCGCGGCTCGACCTGGGTCCGCAGCTTGACCGGGGCCTTGCCGACCGCGCCGCCAGACAGATACGCCAGCGTCAGGTCGAGCGGCACCGCCACCGGCGCGATCTGGCGCTCCTTCGGCCCCGACATCCGCGCGCGGATCGTCGGTAGCCGGAACTCCTCGACGGTGAAGGTTCCCGAGGTCGTGCGGTCGGTGCTGCCGTTCGCGCCGATCGCGACGGTATATTCGCCGAGCGCGGCGGCTTTGGGGATCGTCCAGCGAGTCTCGGCGCTGCCGTGGCCGCGAAACGCCAGCGGCAGCTCATACGTCTGGTCGGTGCCGACGTGGCGGATGACGACGCTGGGATTGGCGGGCATGTCCTGCACCCAGCCGAAGCCGGCATCAGTGCGGGTGCGGACGATGTGCTTCATCGATACCGTCTCGCGGGCGCGCAGCAAAGTGCGGTCGAGCACCGTCACGTAAGCGGCGTGGCCGTATCCATAGCCGGTCGGCAGCTGGAAGTCGCCGGGCTGGATGCCCTTGTTCCACGTCGTCAGCGTGAACGAATAGTCGTCGTCGGCGCGCGCGCTCACCATCAACGGATGCGAACCGCTCTGTGGATCGCAGCTGCCGTAGCCGTCGGGCTCGGGCAGACCGTCGGCAACCACG
>JAYTHJ010000106.1:0-5717 GCA_043732725.1 Sphingomonadaceae bacterium
AAGAGACCCATAGCCGGATTGCCGCTTGGCTCGAGCGGATTTCCACACTGCCCGGCTGACGAAACCCGTACAGCCTTCTGCCCGATCCACGCTTACCCCGTTTCGACGCGGGACAGCCGGACGAACCCGGTGGCTCCGTCAAACCCGTATCATAAGACCGTTCGACGGCTGCCGACCGATGCTTGAGACCTGAGCCGGACGGCCCACTCGTAACGGAACCTAATCGAGAATTCGAATGCTCGAGTCGAACACGGTCGATGACGCGCGCCGTGCTGCTTACCGCTTACCAAGATCGACGAGCAACAATCCCAACACAGTAAGCGTGGTCATATTCTTCGCCGGTTCAGGCTTGTGCACCGGAAGTGCAGTCTTCCTGCAAAGGGGCATCTGCAATGGTGCCCGGGGGCGGATTTGAACCACCGACACGGGGATTTTCAATCCCCTGCTCTACCCCTGAGCTACCCGGGCATGGCGTAACGACGGCATCACGCGAGCGCGCCGACACAGCGCGAGCGGCGGACTTAATCTTGAGCGTCGCCGTTGTCCAGCAAGTTGTCGGCGGGCGGCCCTGGCAGCGCATAGCCGTCGCCGAGCCACTGCAGCAGGTCGCGGTCGCGGCAGCGTGGCGAACAAAACGGTAGCTGGTCGGCCACCGCCGAGCGGCGGCAGACCGGACATGGCGCAGCGGTTCTGTTCGGGCCGGTTCGGCTAGGGTTGGCAGGCTGCATAGCCAGCCGATATGGCGAGCGCGGCGTCGGCCTGCAAGCACACCGGGGTGCCGAGACGCGTGGCAAGCTCGTCTTGTAACGCCGGCCTGTCGCCGAGCCACGCGATTACCGCCGCGGCAGCGACAAGCGTTCGCGCGCCGCTGCCGACGCTGCGCTCGGCACGGCGGAGCAGCGCTAGCGAGGCGGTCGCGACCACCTTGCCGTGAACGCGTTCCAATAGAGACGCCCGCGATCGCGGGCGGACGATCTGGACGAAGCCGAAGCCGTTGACCGCGGTGCGCTCGAACGGCGCAGGCAGATGCTGGTCGAGCAATCCTGCAAGTTGCACGCGAACAGCGCGGTCGGTTCCGGGAAAGTCGATGCCGATCGAGCCGGTGATATCGAAGCGGCGGATGGCGTGCGCCGCGGCGACCGCGGCGCGGCAAGCCAGCTCTGCCGGTGGAAGCGGGCCATCGACATCGATCACCGTCATCGCCGGGGTCGGACTGATCGTCAGTAAACCGCCGTCGAAGCCGACATGACCGGTCGTCGCGGTCTCGATCAGCTCGCTCCAGCCCGCGGCTTCGAGCTCGTCGACCCCGTGCCGTGGCAGTGTCCGGCACACGATGCCGCGCGCCTGCAGCCGCGCGGCGAGGCTTGGCCCGGCGCTGACCGGCCCCGATGACGCTCCCGGCGCGCCTTTCACGCGCGCCTTGGCCAACCGCTGCCGCCCGGCTTCCGGGAGCGCCTCGCGGGTGATCTCGACGCGGACCATCGCGCCTTCGGTCAACGCCGGCGGCAGCGGTTCGAGCACCGCCTCGTCGACCCCCGCGCGGACGATACCGCGCCGCCCGGCAAGCAGAATCGTGGTCAGCCGGGCATCCCAGACATCACCGCAGCGCAGCCCGTCACCGCCGCGCTCGATGTGCGCTTCGACAATATTGCAGTGTTCAAATACCAGCGCGCGGGCCTCGCCGATACCGAATTCGATCAGCGCCGTCGCAGCCACCGATGGTCGGGCGTCAGACATCGACACCGGCGGCAAGCAGCAACGCGCGTGTTTCGAACAGCGGCAGCCCGACGACGCCCGACCATGAGCCGCTGAGGGTGCGGACCAGCGCCGCGGCGCTGCCCTGGATGGCGTAGCCGCCGGCCTTGCCCGCCCACTCGCCGCCAGCCAGATACCGCGCTATCTCGGCAGCGCTGAGCCGCTTGAAGGTCACCGTCGTCGTCGACAGCCGCGTGCGCAAACGACCCTCGGGATCGATGACGGCAACGCCGGTCAGCACCCGGTGACGCCGTCCCGACAGCGTTTCAAGGCAGCGCCGCGCGACATCGGCGTCTTCCGCCTTAGGTAGAATTCGGCGGCCGGCGACCACCACGGTGTCGGCGGCGAGCACGACTGCGCCGGGGTGCCGCGGCGCCATCGCCGACGCCTTGGCGCGCGCCAGCCGCAGCACGTGCGGGCCGGGCAACTCGCCGCGCTCGGGCGTTTCGTCGAGGTCAGCGGGCTCGACCGCGTCGGGAACGATGCCGATCTGCGCGAGCAGCGCCAGTCGCCGCGGGCTGGCGCTGGCGAGGATCAGCGCCGGGCTCACCCCAGCCACTGCACGCTGGCCCCATGCGGGTGGGCGTGCGCAAGCAGCCGGTCGCCGCCGCCGGGCCAAAGCCGGAGACGCAGCGTCGCCGGCGCATCGGGCGCGTCGAACTCGTAGCGCAGCCATGCCAGCGGCGTATCGACGGTCGCGGTGGCGCCGAGCGCGTCGAGGTGGGCGCTTATGGCGGTCTGCGTCGTCGCCGGGAAGTATTGCCACGCGATGCTGTGGTAGACGACGGCGGTGCTACCGCGCTGTAGTGTGACATGGCTTGCGACCCAAGCAGCCGCATCGCCGTGGTCGAGTAGCGCGGGATCTGCCCTGAATGCTACGATCGCCGCTTCGAGCCGCACCGCGCGATCGACTTGCTCGGGCCAGACGTAGGCGAGCAGCCGGTTGCGCGCGGCGGCGTCGCTAAGATCGACCGGGGCAAGATCGACGCCGCGCCGGGCGATGATGGTGAGCGGCGCTAGCGGCGGCGGCGAGCCCTCCCACGCGGGGCAGAGCGTCAGTGGCGCATCCGGCGGGGTTAGATGCCGGTCGCCAAACCGATAGGCATAGGCATCCATGCGCAGGTTGAGCCCGGCGCTGGCACCGAGTTCGAACAGCCGCAACGGCAGGCCGGTCGCCGCGGCGATGGTCAGCATTCCCGGCAGCAGCACCCCAGAGCACCCGACCTCATTGGTCTGCGGCGCGCCGTCGAGCCACGGCAGCAGGCGCTCATCGTGCAGCGCCGACGTCAGCGCAGCGTCGAAGCCGGCATCGTCACCGGACGTTTGCGGCGGGAAGTGCGTGGCCAGTGCTGGCAGTGCACCGGCACGGACGAGCGCGTGCAGCCCGGCCGCGAGGCGCACCGGCAAGGCATCGGCCAACGGCTCGCCCGGCCAGTCGAGGACTCGGCGACCGGTGGCGGTCGAGCGGTCGAGGAGTTCGGCCAGCCGCCCGCGCAGGCGCGCGCTCAGCGGCGCACCAAGCTGCCGGCAGACCGAACCTTCGAACTCGAACGCCTCGCGCACCCCGGCTTCACTCATCTTGCTCCTGTGGCAGCGCTGCGCTGGACGCGCAACGTCTGCGCGGCTAGTCCCCGCGCCAGCCATGTCCGACGAACTGATCATCGCGCTGCCCAAAGGCCGCATCCTGAACGAGGCGCTGCCGGTGCTGGCGGCGGTCGGCATCGTACCCGAGGCGGCATTCAGCGACGAGCGCAGCCGGGCGCTAAAGTTCACAACCAACGTCCCCGGCCTCGCGTTGATACGGGTGCGATCGTTTGACGTCGCGACATTCGTCGCGTTCGGTGCGGCGCAGCTCGGCATCGCAGGCAACGACGTGCTGATGGAGTTCGACTTCAGCGAAATCTATGCGCCGGTCGACCTCGGCATCGGGCGTTGCCGGCTGGCGGTCGCGGAACCCGCCGCGCAGGCCGCCGCCGACGATCCGCGCAGCTGGAGCCACGTCCGGGTCGCGACCAAATACCCCCATGTCACCCGGCAGCACTTCGCGCGCCGCGGCGTCCAGGCCGAATGCGTCAAGCTGAACGGCGCGATGGAGCTCGCGCCAATGTTAGGCCTGTGCAGCCGCATCGTCGATCTCGTCTCGACCGGCGCGACGCTGCGCGAGAACGGGCTCGTCGAGGTCGAGACGGTCGCCGAGGTCAGCTCGCGGCTGATCGTCAACCGCGCCGCGTTCAAGACCCGCGCGGCGGAGGTGGTGCCGCTGATCGAGCGCTTCCGCGCCGCCGCCGCTACCGTTGCCGGGAGCCGTTACCATGCTGCAGCTTGACACCAGGGCGCCAGGCTTTGCTGCCGCCTTCGCCGAACTCGTCGCGGCGCGGCGCGAAAGCGATGCTGGCATCGCGAGCGGCGTCGCGGCGATCATCGCCGACGTGCGGACGCGCGGCGACGTCGCGGTTGCCGAACTTACCCAGCGCTTCGACCGCATCGATCTGAACGTGCTCGGGGTCGAGGTGCCGCGTGCCGAGATCGCCGCGGCGCGAGCGCAGGTCGACCCGGCGGTGATCGCCGCGCTCGAACTCGCGGCGACGCGGATTCGCGCGTTCCACGAAGCGCAGCGCCCGGCGGACCATGACGCCATCGATGCCGCGGGCGTCCGCGCCGGCTGGCGTTGGGGACCGGTCGATGCGGCGGGGCTGTACGTGCCGGGCGGGCTGGCGAGCTATCCGTCGTCGGTGCTGATGAACGCTATTCCTGCCAAGGTCGCGGGCGTCGCGCGGCTGGTAATGGTGACGCCGACGCCCGGCGGCCGGCTGAACCCGCTGGTGCTGGCTGCGGCCGAGCTGGCGGGCGTCGACACGGTGTACCGCATCGGCGGCGCGCAGGCGATCGCCGCGCTGGCCTATGGCACGGCGACCATCGCCCCGGTCGACAAGATCGTCGGTCCCGGCAACGCGTGGGTCGCCGAGGCTAAACGCCAGCTGTTCGGCACCGTCGGCATCGATATGGTCGCGGGTCCATCGGAGGTCGTCATCATTAGCGACGAGGCCAGCGACCCCGACTGGATCGCCGCCGACTTGCTCGCCCAGGCCGAGCATGACGCCACTGCGCAATCGATCCTGATCACCGACAGCCTGCGGCTGGGCATCGAAGTGGCGGCGGCGGTCGAGCGGCGGCTGGCGACGCTGACGACCGCTGTCACTGCGCGCGCCAGCTGGGACGCGTTCGGCGCGATCATCAATGTGCCGAATCTCGACGCGGCGCTGCCGCTCGCCGACGCCCTCGCCGCCGAGCACCTCCAGCTGATGGTCGACGACCCGCACGCGCTGTTCGCCCGCATCCGCCACGCCGGCTCGGTGTTCCTCGGCCGCCATACCCCCGAAGCCGTCGGCGATTACGTCGCCGGTCCGAATCACGTCCTGCCCACCGGCCGCCGCGCGCGCTTCGCCTCGGGGCTGGGAGTAACCGACTTCATGAAACGCACGACCTTCCTCGACTGCGGCCCGTACGGGCTGGCGGCGATCGGTCCGGCAGCGGTGGCGCTCGCCAAGGCCGAGGGACTGGCGGCGCATGCCGCGTCGGTGGCAGTGCGGCTGGGCTCGGAAGCCGAGACGCTGCAACACTGAAATACCGATTATCTGAGTGGGTTACGCCGGAGTCAAAGCTGCTTTCAGAGTCGCCTTTGGGGCTGAAGAGGCCTTTCAGAGTTTACCCTGCAAACCTCACTGGTTCATACGTTAAGCTGATAATTTCCAACATCGCCGGCTCCTGCCTTCTCCCACCTGAGGAGAGGAAGAGGCAAGCGGATCCCTCCCCAAGGGAGAGAGGGGTAGTTACAGGAAATTGTACGGATCGATGTCGACCGTCACTCGGACGCTCGAGGGCACCGGAACAGCACCGAGCCACGCCACGATATATCCCTGAATGTCGGTACTGCGCCGCGCCTGTACGAGCAGCCGCTGGCG
>JAYTHJ010000107.1:0-5708 GCA_043732725.1 Sphingomonadaceae bacterium
CTGGCCGCGAGTATGAGATCGATGTGCGGGGGGACACGCTATTCATCCGCACCAACGACGACCACGTCAATTTCCGTATCGCCACTGCGCCGCTGGCGCACCCCGACCGCTGGACGACGCTGATCCCCGGCAGCAGCCGCCACTACCTGCGCAACCTGACCGCATTCACGAGCTATCTGGCGATCGAGGAGCGCGTCGACGGGCTCGATGCGGTCCGGCTGCGCACCGGCAACGGCCACGAGCGCTACATTACCTTCCCCGAAACGAGCTACACCGCCTCGGTCGGCACCAATCCCGAGCCCGACGCGCCGCTGCTGCGGCTCGGCTACAGCTCGATGGTGACGCCCGCGACGGTGTTCGACTACGACACTGCGACCGCCAGGCTGATCAGCCGCAAGGTCCAGCAGGTGCCGTCGGGCTATGACGCGAGGTCCTATGCCACCGAGCGGCTCATGCTGCCGGCGCGCGACGGCACGAAGATTCCGGTTTCGATCGTCTACAAAAAGGGTTTCGCGAAGGACGGCAGCGGCAAGCTGCATATGTACGGCTACGGCGCCTACGGCCTCGCCATCCCGCCGAGCTTCTCCGCCAGCCGCCTCAGCCTGCTCGACCGCGGCTTCGCCTATGCAATCGCGCACATCCGCGGCGGCGACGACCTCGGCTACCAATGGTATCTCGATGGCAAGCTGACCAAGCGCACCAACACCTTTACCGACTTCGTCGACGTCGCCAACGGGCTCGCCAAGGCCGGGTATTCGAAGCCCGGCATGATCTCGGCGAGTGGCGGCTCGGCAGGCGGCGAGCTGATGGGCGCGGTGGTCAACAGCGATCCGGCGTTGTGGAAGGCGGTCGTTGCACACGTGCCGTTCGTCGACGTGCTCAACACCATGCTCGACGATCAGCTGCCGCTGACGCCGGGAGAATGGCCCGAATGGGGTAACCCGATCAAGGACAAGGCGGCGTTCGATCTGCTGCGCAGCTATAGCCCGTACGACAATGTCCGGGCGCAGGCGTATCCGGCGTTGCTGATCACCGCCGGGCTGAACGACCCTCGGGTGACCTATTGGGAACCGGCGAAGTGGACCGCCAAGCTGCGCGCCACCAAGACCGATAGCAATATGTTGCTTCTCAAGACCAATATGGGTGCAGGGCACGGCGGCAAGTCGGGGCGCTTCATCGCGCTGCACGAGACGGCCGAGGAGTATGCGTTCCTGCTGATGACGTACGGGATGTAGCGGCTTGCTGCTCTCCTCCCAGCTCTGGGAGTGACGTAAAACACCGCGCATCAATTATTTGTGACAGCGAGGGTTTCAACGACCGCGAGCCGTATTATTGTCGTACGGTAACGATCGCGTGGCGACGGTCGTTGCGATCGTGGGGAGGCTCAATGCACGATGTCGAAGCTGCGTTAGACCTGTCGCATCGCAGCGACCCCGAAAATGTGTTCGATAAAGCTTCCGTGGCGGCCCCGCCGTTGCCCGCCGGTGCGCTCGCGGCGCTCGCGGCGCTGGCGCTCGAAGCCTGCGGCGGCGACGCGGCGACGTCGCCCGCACCGGTTGCGGCCCCGGTCGTCGTTCCCGTCGCCAAGCTCGCGGCCCCCGTGGCGGCGCGCTTCCTTGGCCAGGCGACGATGGGGGCGACCGATGCCGACATCGCCCACGTCCAGACAGTCGGCTTCGACGCGTGGCTGATAGAACAGTTCGGGACGGCGCGCGCCACTGCTCATTACGACTGGCTGATCGCGGGCAACTACAACGCCGTCGCCAACATCAACAGCGAAGCCGGCTACGATGCAAGCGTCTGGCGGCAGCTGATAGGCGGCACCGACCAGCTGCGCCAGCGCGTCGGCATGGCGCTGCTCGACTATATCGTCGTCGGCATCGACGGGGTCACCAGCAACTGGCGAGCGTTCGCCGCGGCTGCCTATCTCGACGTGCTGATGGACAATGCCTTCGGCAATTACCGGACCTTGCTCGACCAGATCACCACCAACGCCGCCATGGCATATTTCCTGACCTATCTGAATAACAACAAGGCCAATGCCGCGACCGGTTCGGTCCCCGACGAGAATTACGCCCGCGAGTTGATGCAGCTGTTCACGCTCGGGCTGTACCAGCTCAATGCCGACGGCTCGCTCAAGCTGGTCAACGGCGCGCCGGTCGAGACCTATACGCAGGCGGACGTCAGCGGCATCGCGCAGGTGTGGACCGGCTGGGTACTCGACTCCGCCGACAGCACCACTCCCGACCGCTACCGCCGCCCGCTGATCAATAATGCGGCGCTCCACGAGCCGGGCGCGAAGGTGTTTCTCGGCACGACGATCCCCGCCGGCACCAGCGGCGTCGACAGCAAGAAGCTCGCGCTCGACGTAATCTTCTTGCATGCCAACATCGCGCCGTTCGTCGCAAAGCAGCTGATCCAGCGGCTGGTGACCAGCAACCCGTCGGCGGCGTACGTCGGGCGCGTGTCGGCGGTTTTCGCCGACAACGGCAGCGGCGTCCGCGGCGACCTGAAAGCGGTAGTGCGCGCTGTACTACTCGATGGCGAGGCGCGCGACGATGTCGCGGCGGCGACGAGCACGCGCGCCGGCAAGCTGCGCGAGCCGTTCGCCCGGCTGACCAGCTGGGCGCGCGCGTTCGGCGCGACCTCGCCGTTGGATGCGTGGCCGATCGGCGACACCAGCAGCAGCGCCGGGCGGCTCGCGGAAAGTCCCGGCCGCAGCCAGAGCGTCTTCGGCTGGTTCCGCCCCGGCTACACACCGCCGAGCAGCGCGATTTCGACAGCGGGGCTGGTCGCGCCCGAACTGCAGCTGACCAGCGAGCCGACGGTGATCGCCTATATCAACTACATGCAGTCGCTGGTCTCCAACGGCGCGGGCGACTTCAAGGCCGACTACACCGCGATCCTGACCAAGGCGGCCAACAGCCAAATGCTGCTCGACGCGGTCAACTTGACGCTCGCGGCGGGGCAGGTCAGCGCCGCGACCATTGCGCAGTTCAAGACCGCGGTCGACAGTATCTCGGGCGCGACCGCGGCCGGCGCTCTCAACCGGGTGTATACGGCGGTTATGCTGACGCTCGCGTCGCCCGAATATCTCGTGCTGAAGTAGGGGCGGCACCATGACCTCCGAACAATCGCGCCGCGCCTTCCTGAAGCGCACCGGGGCGCTCGGGCTGGCGGGCCAAGCGGCTCCGTTCGTGCTCAATCTAGCGGGCATCGGCGAGGCCGCGGCGGTAACCGCGACCGATTATAAGGCGCTGGTCTGCGTCTTCATGTTCGGTGGCAACGATCACGCTAATACACTGACCCCATATGATCAGGCGACGTACAACGCCTATCAGGCGCTGCGCCCTAACATTGCTTATGCCCGTACCGACCTTACGGCGACGGTGCTTAACCCGGCGACGGCGCTCAGCGGCGGGCTGCAATATGCGCTGGCCCCGGCGATGGCTCCGCTGCTGCCGGTGTTCGATGCCGGCAAACTCGCGGTCATACTCAACGTCGGCACGCTGACGCAGCCGACGAGCAAGGCGCAATATCTGGCGAAGAGCGTCGCGTTGCCGCCAAAGCTGTTCAGCCACAACGACCAGCAGTCGTTCTGGCAGGCGCAGTCGCCCGAGGGCGCTGCCTCGGGCTGGGGCGGACGCATGGGCGACCTGTTCCAGTCGGGCAATGGTTCGGCGACGCTGACCTGCATCAACGCCAGCGGTAACGCCGTCTTCCTGACCGGCAAGACCGCGATCCAGTATAGCATCAGTTCGGCGGGACCGATCGCGCTGAACGGCAACTCGACGACCCTGTTCGGGTCGACGACGGCGAATAGCGTACTGCGTGCCATGATCGCCGCGCCGCGCCCGCAGCTCATCGAGAATGAGTATAATCGCGTCACCAAGCGCTCGCTCGATGCCTATACGTCGGTGACGGCAGCGCTTGCCGGCGGGCCGACGCTGGCGACTGCATTTCCGGCGTTCAATCCGCTCGGCGACCAGCTCAAGATCGTTGCGCGGATGATCTCGGTAGCGCAGGAGCTCGGGGCCAAACGGCAGGTGTTCTTCGTCTCGCTCGGTGGCTTCGACCTGCACGAAAACCTCGTCGCCGCCGAGCCGCCGCAACTCGACAAGGTCGCACACGCGATGAAGGCGTTCTACGATGCGACGGTCGAACTCGGCGTCGCCGACCGGGTCACCGCGTTCACCGCGTCCGATTTCGGGCGGACCCTCGTCAACAACACCAGCGGTGCCGATCACGGCTGGGGCAGCATGCACTTCGCGATGGGCGGCGCGGTCAAGGGTAAGGCTTTCTACGGCAAGCCGCCGGTGTATGCGAACAACGGCCCCGACGACGTCGGCGCGGGGCGGCTGGTCCCGACGACCAGCGTGGACCAATATGCCGCGACGCTGGCGAGCTGGTTCGGGGTCACCGCGACCGACCTGCCGACGGTGCTGCCGTACATCGGCAATTACGCGCCGGCGTCGCGCAATCTGGGATTTGTCTGACGGGTTAACGTGCGCCCAGCACCGCCAGCAAATGTCCGACCTCGTCGGCGGTGTTATAGTGCATCAGTCCGACCCGGACGAGCCCGCCGCTTGCCTCCAGACCCAGCCGGATGATCGCCTCACGGGCGTAAAAGTTGCCCGACCACGCGCAGATGCCGGACGCCGCCAGCGTCGCGGCGACCGCGTCGGGGGCCTGCCCGTCGACGGTGAAGCCGAATGTCGGCACGCGCCCGTCGAGCGTCGCGGGGCCGTAGAGCTTGACCTTGGGTGATGCCAGCAAGCCTTCGAGCATCGTCGCCGCCAGCCCCGCCTCGTAGCCGGTGATCGTCGCCATACCAGCAAGCACCGCGGCGCGGCGGTCGGTGTCCGACGGCTGGCCCATCGTCGTCCCCACCCACGCCAGATGCTCGACCGCGCCAATCGTCCCGGCCTGCGCCTCGAACGACGGCGTGCCGGTCTCGAAGCGCACCGCCACCGGCGTTTCAGCAGCCGGGCGGACCTTATACGCCTCGATCTCGCCGAGAAGCGCCGCGCGGCCCCACAGTACCCCGGCATGCGGCCCGAAGAACTTGTACGGCGAGCAGACCAACAGGTCCGCCCCGAGCGTCGCGACGTCGATCGCCAGATGCGGCGCGGCGTGCACCGCATCGACGAACAGCAGCGCCTTGCTGCGCGTGCGGACGATCTCGGCGACGCGGTGAATGTCGTTGACCGTGCCGAGCGCGTTGCTCGCCAGCCCTACCGCGACGACGCGCGTCCGCGGCCCGAGCAGGTTCGCAAGACTGTCGAGGTCGAGTCGCCCGTCGCTAGGCCGGAAGTCGAGCCAGCGCACGGTAAGGCCTTTATCGCGCGCCATCAGCAGCCACGGCGCGACATTGGCATCGTGATCGAGGCGGCTCAGCACGATTTCGTCGTTGGCGAAAAAGCGACGCCCCAGCGCGCGTGCCACCGCCAGCGTCAGCGAGGTCATGTTCAAGCCGAAGGCGATCTCGTCGGCATGGCCACCGAGCAGGTCCGCCATCGCCTCGTGCGCCGCCCGGCTCATCGCATCGGTGGCAATACCACTGGCGAACGCACCGCCCGAATTCGCGGTGCCCGAGGTCAGATGGTCGACCATGGCGTCGATAGCGCGCTGACACACCTGCGTGCCGCCGGGGCCGTCGAAATAGATACGTTCACGCCCGTCGTCGGTCACGTGGAGCGCGGGGAATT
>JAYTHJ010000108.1:0-1627 GCA_043732725.1 Sphingomonadaceae bacterium
GAGCGCCGAGCCCACCTCGGCCGCCGTCGCCGCGACGATCGTGTCGCGCAGCCCGGTGAACAGCCGCGCGCTGTGGCTGCGAACATCGTCGAGCAGGACGAAAGCCTGTGTTGGATCAAAGCCGGTCATCACTGACGCTCTTCGCATGGCGGTGCGGGGCTTAGCCAGATCGCCCGGCCCGGCCGCGACGCCGCGGCTTGCACTCGGCCCGCCGCTGCGCCATCTCGGCTCCATGAACTCGCCCGCCAAATCGCCGCTGCAAGCCGTCATCGTGCCCGTGACGCCGCTGCAGCAGAACTGCACCTTGTTGTGGTGTGCCGCGACGATGCGCGGCGCGTTCGTCGATCCGGGCGGCGATCTCGACAAGCTGAAAGCCGTCGCGGCGCAGCACAATGTGACCGTCGAGAAGCTGCTGATCACGCACGGACACATCGACCATTGCGGCATGGCGGGCGTGCTCGCCGCCGAGCTTGGCGTGTCGATCGAGGGGCCGCAGATCGAGGACAAGTTCTGGATCGATCTCGCGCCGACGATCGGCGTCCAATATGGACTGCCCGGCGCGACCGCCTTCACGCCGGACCGCTGGCTCGATCAGGGCGATACGGTGAGCGTCGGCGAGTTGCGTCTCGCGGTGCACTATACGCCGGGCCACACGCCGGGGCACATCGTCTTCCACCATGCGCCGTCGCAGCTGGCGCTGGTCGGCGACGTGCTGTTTCAGGGCTCGGTCGGCCGCACCGATTTCCCGCGCAGCAACCACGCCGACCTGATCAAATCGGTGGTGACGCGGCTGTGGCCGATGGGTGACGCGACCGCCTTCATCCCGGGCCACGGCGCGATGTCGACCTTTGGGGCCGAGCGCCGCTCGAACGCCTTCGTCGCCGATGCGGTCCTAGCTGCCTAGCCCGAGCGCCAGCGCCCAGACGCTGGTGCCGATCAGCAGGATGAACGTCGTCATCGTGCCGGCGATACGGAACGGGTTGGGTGCGGGCATCGCCATGCCGATTGCGTGCGCAATGCGGGCAATGACGAGCGCGGCACCGATCCCCCACAGCCACGGTCCGCGGGCGACCCAAAGCTCGACGATCGCCATCAGCACGAGGATGAGTGGCACGTACTCGGCGAAGTTGGCGTGTGCGCGGATGCGGGACAGCAACTTGTCGTCGCTGCCATCGCCGAGCGTAATCTTGGCGGCGACGCGCACCTGAATAACGCGGTAGCTAAGCACGAAGTAGATCAGCCCGAGCAGTCCGGCGGTAGTCAGCGTTGCGGCAAGATGCATGAAATATCCCCCATCGAAGCCCTCGCTATGCAGGGTTCGGACCGCCGCTGCAACCAAAGTCAAGGTCGTCGGTTAGGAAGTCATCGGCAACGCAAGGAGAGCAAACATGGATAAAGACCGGATCGACGGCGCGATGAAGAAGGTCGGCGGCGACATCAAGGAAGGTCTCGGCAAGCTGCTGGGCGATACCAAGATGGAAACCGAAGGCAAAGCCGAAAAGGTCGAGGGCAAAGTCCAGAATACCGTCGGCGGTGCCAAGGACGCGATCCGCGGTGAGTAAACTGCGCATTTGAGATCGTTAAACGGTCGCTCCGATGGGGCGGCCGTTTTTTGTAGGGGCGGCTC
>JAYTHJ010000109.1:0-1625 GCA_043732725.1 Sphingomonadaceae bacterium
CTCAATCGGCGAGGATTTTATTGTAGATCAATTGGTTGCGTCTGACGCGGAGAGAAGTCGGGTTATTCAGTTGGTGCATCTGGGCGCAAAGCAGTCGCAGTGATACCTTTCTCACACCCTTTCCCCGCTTGCATCGATTAGCACCTCGCGCCGCCCGACATGATCGGCCACACCCACATAGCCGTCCTTCTCCATGCGCTCGATCAGCCGGGCGGCGTTGTTGTAGCCCACCCTCAGCTGGCGCTGAAGATAGCTCGTCGAGGCTTTCTGGCTTTCGGCAACGATGCGAATGGCTTTCTGGTAGCTGTCCGCCTCGTCGTCGTCGCCGTCGCCGGTGTCGAGGCCGAAGACGCCGCCGTCCAAGGGCTCCTCGGTGACCGCGTCGATGTAATCGGGGCGGCCCTGGGTGCGCCAGTAGTCGGCGACCGCCTCGACCTCCTCGTCGCTGACGAACGGTCCGTGGACGCGCACCACCTGCTTGCCGCCGGGCATGTAGAGCATGTCGCCCTTACCGAGCAGCTGTTCGGCCCCTTGCTCGCCCAGGATCGTGCGGCTGTCGATCTTGCTGGTGACCTGAAAGCTGATGCGCGTCGGCAGGTTCGCCTTGATGACGCCGGTGATAACGTCGACCGACGGACGCTGCGTCGCCATGATCAGGTGGATGCCCGCCGCGCGCGCCTTCTGTGCCAGGCGCTGGATCAGGAACTCGACCTCCTTGCCGGCGGTCATCATCAGGTCGGCAAGCTCGTCGACGACGACGACAATCAGCGGCAGCGTCTCGTAGTCGAGCACCTCCTCCTCATACTCGGGCATGCCCGAGTCGTCGTAGCCGGTATGGACCTTGCGGACGAACGGCTTGCCCGACGCTCGCGCCTCGCGGACGCGCTGGTTGAAGCCGGAGAGCGATCGGACGTTGATCGTCGACATCATCCGGTAGCGGTCTTCCATCTGCTCGACCGCCCATTTAAGCGCGCGGATGGCCTTGGCTGGCTCGGTGACGACCGGCGACAGCAGATGCGGGATACGGTCGTAGACGCTCAGTTCGAGCATCTTGGGGTCGATCATGATCATCCGGCACTGGTCGGGCGTCAGCCGGTAAAGCAGCGACAGGATCATGCAGTTGAGCCCGACCGACTTGCCCGAGCCGGTGGTCCCGGCGATCAGCAGGTGCGGCATCGGCGACAAATCGGCGATCACCGGATCACCGGCGATGTTCTTGCCGAGCACCAGCGGCAGCGCCGGCGCCTGATCGTCGAACGCCGCCGACGCCAGCAGTTCAGACAGGACGACCATCTCGCGGCGCGAATTGGGCAGCTCGATGCCAATGATGTTGCGCCCCGGCACGACGGCAACGCGCGCGCTGACCGCGCTCATCGACCGCGCGATATCGTCCGACAGCCCGATGACGCGGCTCGCCTTGAGACCGGGCGCGGGTTCCAGCTCGTACATCGTCACCACCGGCCCGGGACGGACATCGCCGATGCGGCCCTTGACGCCGAAATCGTCGAGCACCGATTCGAGCAGCCGGGCATTCTGTTCGAGGCTAGCGTAGTCGATCTTGACCACCGGGCCGCGAGCCGCCGCCTTGAGCAGATCGAGCGAGGGGAGTTCATAGACGTCGCCGA
>JAYTHJ010000110.1:0-1622 GCA_043732725.1 Sphingomonadaceae bacterium
GTCAAATCAAGTCATAGGATGCCGCCATGCTGTACGAGGACCACATCAGCCACGTCGGCCACCTCATCAAGGGCAATGCAGGAACCTGGGACGGCATCAGCGCCGAGGCGGTCGCGCGGATCCGGTTGCAGAATCGCTTTCAGACCGGCCTCGACATCGCCCGCTATACCGCGAAGATTATGCGCGCCGATATGGCGGCGTACGACGCCGATCCGGCAAATTACACCCAGTCGCTTGGCTGCTGGCACGGCTTCATCGGCCAGCAGAAGATGATCTCGATCAAGAAGCACTTCGGCTCGACCGAGCGCCGTTATCTGTATCTGTCGGGTTGGATGATCGCCGCGCTGCGGTCGGAGTTTGGTCCGCTGCCGGATCAGTCGATGCACGAGAAGACCAGCGTTCCAGCCTTGATCCAGGAGCTGTACACCTTCCTCCGCCAGGCCGACGCGCGCGAACTCGGCATGATGTTTCGCGACATCGACGCCGCTCGCGCCAGCGGTGACCAGTTGAAGGAAAAGCAGCTCCTCGCGGCGGTCGACAAGTACCAAACGCATGTCGTGCCGATCATCGCCGACATCGACGCCGGTTTCGGCAACGCCGAGGCGACTTACCTACTCGCCAAGAAGATGATCGAGGCCGGGGCGTGCGCGCTCCAGATTGAGAACCAGGTCTCGGACGAGAAGCAGTGCGGCCATCAGGACGGCAAGGTCACCGTCCCGCACGAGGACTTTCTCGCCAAGGTCCGCGCCTGCCGCTACGCCTTCCTTGAACTCGGCGTCGAGGACGGCATCATCGTCACCCGCACCGACTCGTTGGGGGCGGGCCTCACCAAGCAGATCGCCGTGTCGAACGCGCCGGGCGATCTTGGCGATCAATATAACAGCTTCCTCGACTGCGAGGAAATCGACGCCGCGACCGGGCGCAATGGCGACGTCATCATTAACCGCGACGGCAAGCTGATGCGGCCCAAGCGCCTGCCGTCGAACCTGTTCCAGTTCCGCGCCGGATCGGGCGAGGACCGCTGTGTCCTCGACTGCATCACGTCGCTTCAGCACGGTGCCGACCTGCTGTGGATCGAGACCGAGAAGCCGCACATCGAGCAGATCGCCGGCATGGTCGACCGCATCCGCGCCGTCGTGCCGAATGCCAAGCTGGTTTATAATAACTCGCCGTCGTTCAACTGGACCTTGAACTTCCGCCAGCAGGTCTACGACGCGATGGCCGCCGCCGGCGCCGACGTATCGGCGTACGAGCGTGGCCGGTTGATGAGCGTCGATTATGACGACACCGACCTCGCCGCCGAGGCCGACGAGCGCATCCGGACCTTTCAGGCCGATTCAGCGAAGCGCGCGGGTATCTTCCACCATTTGATCACGCTGCCGACCTATCACACGGCAGCGCTGTCGACCGACAATCTCGCACGGGAGTATTTCGGCACTGCCGGAATGCTGGGGTACGTCAAGAACGTCCAGCGCGCTGAAATCCGACAGGGCATCGCCTGCGTCAAGCACCAGAATATGAGCGGCTCCGACGTCGGCGACGATCACAAGGAGTATTTTGCCGGCGAGGCCGCGCTCAAGGCGGGCGGCTCGCACAACACGATGAATCAGTTCGCGGCGTAG
>JAYTHJ010000111.1:0-1622 GCA_043732725.1 Sphingomonadaceae bacterium
GGTCGTGCGACGGCTCCGGCAATGCCACGTCGCGGGCGCGGTCGCCTGTCGCGAACGGGAGCAATGCCGATCGGACAGCCTGCCGCCGGTCGGTCGTCATCAGCCGCTCAGCCAGCTCCGCATCGATCTGCTCGCCAGGGTGCAGCGCCGCCGCGCGGTCGACGAAGTTGCGGAGCTCGCGGACATTGCCGCGCCATGGCTGCTCGGCGAGCCACGCGGTCGCTGCGGCAGTGAACTGCACCCGCCCGGCGGCCGCCCCGCTGGCGCGGGAGCCCGGCCCGCTGGTCGCGCCACTCGCGGCGAAATAGTCGAGCAGTGGCGCGATGTCCTGCCGCCGCTCGGCCAGCGCTGTCAGCCTGATCTCGACGACATTGAGTCGGTAGAACAGGTCCTCTCGGAAGCGGCTCGCGGCAATCGCCGCTTCGAGGTCGACGTTGGTCGCCGCCACCAGCCGCACATCGACCGGGGTGCCGATCATGCTGCCGACGCGTTCGACGATGCGCGTTTCGAGAATGCGCAGCAGTTTGACCTGCATGTCGCCGGGCATGTCGCCGATCTCGTCAAGAAACAAGGTGCCGTGATCGGCGGCCTCGAAACGTCCGCGCTTGGCACGCACCGCGCCGGTGAATGAACCCGCCTCGTGGCCGAAGATTTCGCTCTCGAGCAGCTCGCGCGGGATCGCCGTGCAATTGACCGCGACGAACGGCTGGGCGGCGCGCGGGCTACGGCGGTGCAGCAGCTGCGCGACGACCTCCTTGCCGCTGCCCGATGGTCCGGTGATCAGCACCGAGGCATTCGACTTCGCGACCCGGTCGACCAGCTCGCGCACCGCGCGGGTCGCGGCGCTATCGCCGATCAGCTCGGTGACGTCCGCTGCCGCCTGCGGCTGCTTCCATGTAGCGCTCATCCGTGCCTCCATCGGCCTGAACGAATACCGCGGGGGCATTCGTCGGGGCGACCAAGGCTGAGCCCTTCCACACAGCCGGTGTCGTGTCCCGATCTTATGCGAACATTACGCGAGCAAAGCGGTAAACAGGTCCGAATTGGATGACATTGCGCCCGATTACACCCGGATTGCTGAACCAGTATGAATGTTTGCTGCTGCATTCATGGCTGGAAATGGAATTTTCTCACGGACTCGGTTCGTTTTCGCGGCGGCGTGGCACACACGATCTGAAATCACGGAGTCCTCGACTTCGGTCCGAGAGAGCGGACTTGAACTGGCTTCACAGCGAGGTGCAACAGACTTCGGGCGAGGTGAATATTTGACGGTGAGGCCTATTGTAGATTGACTTTAATAACCTTTACGGTTATAAGTGCTGATGTCCGCTACGTTGTCCCGCGCAGATGTTATAGATTAAACCGGCACGTGCATTACAAACAACGCTCAAGCCCGACCGGACAGGTTATATTTCCGAGGTCGACAAAACTGGGTGTGCCGAAAGAGTCGCAAAACCCGGCGTCGCCCTAAATCGGCGCTAGGCGTGCGCCACAGCGTCGAGCTCGCCAGCCTTGGCACTCGGCGCGGGCAAATCGACCGCGGGGGCCTTGGCAGTGGTTACGCTATACGCGCGGATGAACTCCTCGACCACCGGGGCGATGACATCGCGCCAACGGCGGCC
>JAYTHJ010000112.1:0-1615 GCA_043732725.1 Sphingomonadaceae bacterium
GCCCGCGCCGGCGCCGCCGCGGTGACGCGTTCGTGCGCCGGTCGAAATGGAAGGACTGCTGACATGACCGCCTCCGCCGCCGAACGTGCCCGGATTGCCGAGGTCGGCATGTACCGCCCCGAAATGGAGTCCGATGCCTGCGGGGTCGGCCTGATCGCGGCGACCGACGGCAAGGCAACGCGGCGGGTGGTGACCGCGGCAATCGAGGCACTGAAGGCGGTGTGGCATCGCGGCGCGGTCGACGCCGACGGTAAGACCGGCGACGGCGCGGGTATCCACGTCGAGCTCCCGATCGAGTTCTTTAACGAGCATATCGACCGCGCCGGACACCGGCCCAAGCCGAACCGGCTGGCGGTCGGCCAGATCTTCCTGCCGCGGACCGATCTTGCGGCGCAGGAGAGCGCGCGGACAATCGTCGAGTCCGAAATTATCCGATTTGGGTATACGATTTACGGCTGGCGGCAGGTCCCGGTCGACATTTCGGTGATCGGCGACAAGGCGATGCAGTCGCGGCCCGAGATCGAGCAGATCATGATCGCCGGCCCGCATCCGTCGAAGGCGAGCAGCGAGGCGTTCGAGAAGGACCTGTTCCTGATCCGGCGGCGCATCGAGAAGCGCGTCATCGCGGCGCAGATCAACGGCTTCTATATCTGCTCGCTGTCGTCGCGCAGTATCATCTACAAAGGCCTGTTCCTCGCCGAGGAGCTGTCGGTGTTCTATCCCGATCTGGCGGATGCGCGTTTCGTCTCGCGCTTTGCGATCTACCACCAGCGCTATTCGACCAACACCTTCCCACAATGGTGGCTGGCGCAGCCGTTTCGCTGCCTTGCACACAACGGCGAGATCAACACTGTCCGCGGCAACAAGAACTGGATGAAGAGCCACGAGATCAAGATGGCGGCGTCGGCGTTTGGCGAGCATTCGGAGGATATCAAGCCGCTGATCCCCGCCGGTGCCAGCGACACCGCAGCGCTCGATGCGGTGTTCGAGGCGTTCGTGCGCTCGGGCCGCGACGCCCCGACCGCCAAGCTGATGCTGATCCCCGAGGCATGGTCGCACGATGCGACGATGCCCGAGACACATCGCGCGATGTACGCTTTTTTCGCTAGTGTCATGGAGGCGTGGGACGGTCCCGCCGCACTGGCGATGACCGACGGCCGCTGGGTGCTGGCGGGCATGGACCGCAATGCGCTGCGCCCGATGCGCTATCTGCTGACCAGCGACAATCTGCTGATCACCGGGTCGGAGGCCGGTATGGTGATCGTCCCTGAGGCGTCGATCATCTACAAGGGCCGCCTTGGACCGGGGCAGATGATCGCGGTTGATCTCGACGGCGAAGCGGGCGTGGACGGCACCGGAGCACCGCGCTTCTACAGCGACCGCGAGATTAAGGACCGGATCGCGGGCACTCATCCCTATGCCGAATGGGTCGCCGGCTTCCGCAACTTCAGCGACCTGCTCGGTAAGAACTGCCCCGAGCCTCCGCGCGCTTACGAGCGAGAGGCGCTGCGCCACCGCCAGATCGCCGCCGGGCTGACGATGGAGGATATGGAGCTGCTGCTATCGCCGATGGTCGACGATGCCAAGGAGGCGACCGGTAGCATGGGCGACGACA
>JAYTHJ010000113.1:0-1614 GCA_043732725.1 Sphingomonadaceae bacterium
TCGCGCTCGTCGAAGACACCGACCTCGATCTATCTTGCCAACCGCGGTTATAAGACCGCGAATATGCCGCTGGTCCTGGAATCACCGCCACCGGCATCGCTGTTCAAGCTCCAGCATCCGCTGCTCGTCGGGCTGACGACTTCGCCCGACCGCTTGATCGCGCTCCGGCGTAACCGGCTGCTGTCGCTTGGCCAGGCTCCCGACACCGATTATGTCGATACCGCTGTGGTTGCCGCTGAAGTCGCCTTCGCCCGGCGGCTGTTCGCCGATAATGACGTGCCTGTTATCGATGTGACGCGACGCTCCATCGAGGAGACCGCGTCGGCGATTATCAACCTCGTCCAGGGGGCACAGGTCGATAGCAACGGAGACGGCGGCAGCGGTGAACATGATGGCGCAAATCGCGCCGCGCCGGCGTGATCATCCTCGCTTCGGCCAGTGCCGCGCGGGCCGCGATGCTGAGCGCCGCCGGCGTCGCGTTCGAGGCCCATCCGGCGCACGTCGATGAGCCGGCGTTCAAGCTATCGTTAGCTGGGCAGCCACCAGCGCGGCTCGCCGATGCGCTTGCCGAGGTCAAGGCGCTCAAGCTGTCAACTCGCTATCCGGGCGAGTTGGTGCTCGGCGCCGACCAGCTGCTGGTCACTGCCAGCGGCGTGCTGCTCGACAAGCCGGTCGATCGTGCCGACGGGGCGGCGCAGCTGCGCACGCTTAGCGGCGGCGAACACCGGCTGATCTCGGCCGCAGTGATCGCCGAGAACGGCCGGGCGGTGTGGCGCACCGAGGCTAGCGCTCGGTTGACGATGCGGCAGCTGAGCGAGGCGTTCATCGCCGTTTACCTCGATCACGAATTACCGGGCGTGCTCGGTTGCGTCGGAAGCTACCGGATCGAGGGCCGCGGCGCGCAGCTGTTCAGCCGGATCGACGGCGATCACTTTGTTGTCCAAGGCCTGCCGCTGCTCGCCGTCCTCGACTACCTTCGCGTCCGCGGCGAACTGCTGGCATGATCGCGGCAGGCGTCATCGGCTGGCCGGTGGCACATTCGAAGTCGCCGCTGATCCACCGCTTCTGGCTCGCGAAGTTGGGTATCGACGGCGACTATAGCCGGTTCGCGGTGGCACCGGGGAATCTCGGCGAAATTATCCGTGCACTGCCAAAATTGGGGCTGGCGGGGGTCAATGTGACCGTGCCGCACAAGATGGCGGTGATGGCGCATTTGAACCATTTCGATCCAACTGCGACTAGAATTAATGCGGTCAACACAATTATCGTTGATCCTGATGGAACTATGAAAGGGCATAATACCGATTTTGTCGGCGTGATCGAACCTGTTCAAGCTTTCTTGGAGAGTGGTGAGCGCGGTGGCTTTGCGCTTGTTCTGGGTGCCGGTGGAGCAGGTCGCGCTGCGGTTATGGCACTGACCTCAATCGGATTTGAGACGTTGGTACTCAATCGAAATGCAGAACGCGCCCGTCAACTCACCGTCGAAGCTGGCGGCGCATATTGGGATGATCGAAAAATTTACGATCTGGCTGAAAATCGACGCCTAACGTTGCACGGCAATGAGCGTCTTATCATAGTCAATGCAACAACCTGCGGGATGATCGGCTTTCCAGC
>JAYTHJ010000114.1:0-1614 GCA_043732725.1 Sphingomonadaceae bacterium
TGGTAAACTGGATTAACAGGCCTATTCGCCGCGGTGATAGGGATGCCCCGCCAGCAGCGACGTCGCGCGGTAGAGCTGCTCGGCCAGCATCGCGCGCACCAACAGGTGCGGCCATGTCGCGGGTCCAAAGCTGAGCAGCATCGTCGACTGGTCTCGCACGATCGCCGTGTGGCCGTCGGCTGGTCCGATGATGAATCGCGCCTCGCGCATACCTGTATCTCGCCAAGCTTCGAGCTGAGATGCGAGCAGACGCGACGTCAGCGCTTCGCCGCGCTCGTCGAGTACCACGGTGACCGCCGGCTTGACCGGGCCGATCAGCTTACCCGCGCCGCTGTCCGCCAGCTCGGTCAGCTGTACCGGCCAGGCGATTCGCTTCAGATAGCGCTCGACTATCGCCGCCTCGGGTCCGTGGCCGATCCGGCCATGCGCAACGATATGGAGCTTCAAGCCTCGAAAGCGCTCGCCGCTGGTGCGGGCTCGTCGGCCGGGTACAGGCTCGATGGCAAGTCCGGCTCGGGGATGGTCTTGGGCGGTGCGCGGCGCTCGCTTGTCGAACCCGATGGCCCGTCGAAGGCCCACATCTTCTCGAGATTGTAGAAGCTGCGGACTTCGGGGCGGAACAGGTGAACGATGACGTCTTGCGCGTCGATCAGGACCCAGTCGGCGGTCGGCAGCCCCTCGATGCGGACCTCGCGGCGCAGCTCGGCCTTGATCCGCTCGGCGATTTTCGCCGCCATCGACGCGACCTGCCGCGTCGACCGGCCGCTGGCGACAACCATATGGTCGGCGATGCTGGTCTTGCCCGCGAGCGGGATGCTGACCACCTCGACTGCCTGGTCGTCATCAAGCGTCGCGAGGATGAGCGCATGCAGCGCCTTCACCGCAGGGTCATCAGCGTTGACGGCGCGCGGCATCGCCGAGCGGACGGGCAGGGTTCGCGCGCGACCTGTCGTGGCGGCACCGGCGCTAGCAGTTCCGATCAAATCTTCGTCCTCAAGCTCATCTCATCCTGTCGACGTCTTGCTGTAAAATTCTCGGCCCAGCCGGGATTGCACACCCGGAGCTGCGTCGCCGAAAGCCGGCTCAGCCGGACCTCGAACATAACGATAGCTGGCAGCCGCCAGTCGCGCCACGCCCGAGCAACCGCCGCCCGGTGCCGCCAGCGTCGCAGCCACGCCAACGCTGGCGAATTCAACTTAATATGATTATATCCCGGGCGCGCGAAAACTGCAATCGGCACGGCCCGCGCCAATTGCCGCCATGCCTTCCAGCGGTGCAGCTGGGCCAGATTGTCGGCCCCGATCAGCCAGATGAAGCGCGTCTTGGGATAGCGGCGCTGCAAGGCGCGGACTATATCGATTGCATAGCGCGTGCCCAGGTCGGCCTCGATCCCTGTAACGCGCAGTCGCGGATGCCGCGCCACCGCTCGCGCCGCCGCGATCCGCACGTTGTGCGGAGCCATGCCGGCGGGATCTTTAAGCGGGTTCTGCGGGCTGACCAGCCACCAGACCTCGTCCAGCCCGAGCAGCCGCATCGCCTCCAGACTGATATGTCGGTGCCCGGCATGCGCGGGGTTGAACGACCCGCCGAGCAGGCCGACGGCGGTCACCGCGG
>JAYTHJ010000115.1:0-1613 GCA_043732725.1 Sphingomonadaceae bacterium
ATCTTCGCGGGCGGACTGCTGCTGCTGTGGGTCGCGTGGAAGATGTGGCGCGAGCTGCGGACGTCGCCCGGCGGCAGCGAGGTGGCACTCCACGGGACCAGCGCCGAGCCGAAGAGCTTTGCCGCTGCCGCCTGGTCGGTCGCGCTTGCCGACGTCTCGATGAGCCTCGACAACGTCCTCGCGGTCGCGGGAGCAGCGCGCGAGCATCCGATGATCCTTGTCATCGGACTGATACTGTCGGTCGCGTTGATGGGGCTGGCGGCGAACCTGATCGCCAAGTACATCGAACGCTACCGCTGGATCGGCTTCGTCGGCCTTGCGGTGATCGTCTACGTCGCACTCAAGATGATCGTCGAAGGTTGGCAACAGGTCGCGCCGCATCTTGGCAGTTGACTCGGTTTCGTCAGTGCAATCTCAATAATATAAGATCGAGAGAGCAGGTTCGCGGCTTGTGGTCAAAATCCGACACTTGGTACCATGGGCACAAGGTCAGCTACCGCTCCAAAGTCGGTCTTAGATCATTAATCTTCGTGCGCCCAAAAGCTGCCATTCCGGAGAAGCCTCTCTCAGCACGGTAATTATCCAGCATACTTCAAGGATAAATCGGGGTTTGCCACCCTCGGTTGAGCGCAGTCATCACAGTGGTATCGCTGGTCGGCTTACGTTGTTGGTAGCTGCCTTCCCGAAAGCGCTCATTGCGCAACGGGCTTACTGTTTCGCCGATAAACGACGCCTCCCTTCATTACAAACGTCACGTGCTCAAATTGGTCGGGATCCCTCAGCGGATCGCCTTCGACCACGACGAGATCGGCATAGCGACCAGCCTGCACAGATCCGATGCGATCGCTCACGCCGATCAGGTCGGCGGCGTTGCGCGTCGCTGCGAAAACGGCGTCAATGGGTTTCATGCCATTGCTTGTGAGCAGGCCGAACTCCATGGCGTGATCGCCCTCGCCAATGTCGGTGCCATACGCGATCTTGACCCCGGAGCGAATCGCGAGCGGCAGGTTCTTCTTGGGAAGCAGGTCGTTGGCGAGCTCCTTGGGTACGGTGCCGGGAGTCAGCAGCTCGGGATGGTCGCGCGCGGCTTCATAGAAGATCTCGTACACGGTGAGCGTCGGCACGAGATAGGTGCCACGTGCCTTCATCAAAGCGAAGGTAGCAGCCGTCGCGAACGAGCCATGTTCGACCGAATCCACGCCTGCGCGGACGGCATTCTCGATGGCGGCAGCGGGGTAGATGTGCGCCGCGACTTTCATGCCAAGGCTGTGCGCCGTCGCGACCACCACTTGCATTTCCTCGTTGGTCATGAGCTGCTGGCGCGGGTCGTCACCGGTTGAAGCGATGCCGCCGGACGGCAGGATTTTGATGAGATCGGCGCCGCGCCTCTTGTGCTCGCGCACGCGGATGCGCGCCTGCTCGGGCGTATCGACAATGCCGTTTCCCCAACCGGGGTGGGCAAGGTCATGGTCGAGTCCGTTGCGCGGATCGCCATGCCCGGCCGTGGGGCCAAGCGGCTCGAGCGAGACCCACAGCCGTGGACCGTCGATCTTGCCGGCGTCGATTGCGTCGCGGACCGCAACCGTCTCGTCGCCGCCGCCAACATCACGTGC
>JAYTHJ010000116.1:0-16564 GCA_043732725.1 Sphingomonadaceae bacterium
CGGCCGTGGCCGCCGAGCGGCGGCGCGTATCGGGCAGTGGCTGCGCGAGCACGATGCCAGCTTCGATGCGGTCGTTGCCTCGCCGGCGCTGCGCGTCCGGCAGACGATCGACGGTATCCAAGACGGGTTCGGGCGGGCGCTGACTCCGAGCTTCGACTCGCGCATTTACATGGCATCGACGGCGACGCTGCTCGAACTGGTACAGGGCTTTGAGGCGGCATCGCGAGCGCTATTGATCGGCCATAATCCGGGTCTTGAAGATCTGCTGCTGCTGCTGACGCCGCCCGCCGACCCGCTGCGCGCCGAAGCCGAGGTCAAATACCCGACGGGCACACTGGCGGTGCTGGACTTATCGGTCGACCGGTGGCGCGACGTTACCGAGAGCAGCGCGATGTTGCGCGACTTCGTGCGACCACGCGATCTCGATGCGACGCTGGGACCGGACGACTGATCGGCAAGCCGGATCAGAAACGCTGTTTCTGAAGCCGATGTCATTGGTTGGGCTCAGTTTGCATGCGCGTCCTTCGGCGGCGATTTGTCCGCTTTGCGCTGCTCGCGCCCGGCTTTCGCCTCGGCCTTACGCTCCCGCTTGCCGCGCGCTCGGTCGCGCTTCGATTGGCTCGGCGCGACGGTATTTATACCAGCCCCGACGATGCGAACTGGGGCGGTAATGATGGCCGCTGCCGTCTGGACACATCCGCTCAGCGCCAGCACCAACAGCAGCGGCGGCGCGGCCCGGGGCCGTATCCGGCTCAAACGGTAAAGCTCTCGCCGCAGCCGCAACTGCCCTTCGAATTGGGGTTGGTGAAGACGAAGCCGGCGGCGAAATCGTCCTCGACCCAATCCATCTCCGAGCCGATCAGATACATCAGCGAGCCGCCATCGACGAACAGCGTGCCGCCCGGTGTCGCGACCGGCTCATCGCCCAACGCCGGTGCAGTGACATAGCTGAGCGAATAGGCCAGCCCCGAGCAGCCGCGCTTGGGCGTCGTCAGCCGTACGCCCGCGGCCGGCTCGGGAGCCTTGGCGATCAGGTCGGCAATCCGCGCCGCGGCGTTCGGCGTTACCGTGATCGGCGCGGGGCGCGGACGGCGACCGCTAACGGGTGCCGCGGCGGGAGCGGCAACGGCGAGATCAGTGGTCATCACAGCATCCCCAATTCGAGCTTGGCCTCGTCGGACATCTTGCCGGGGTCCCACGGCGGCGACCAGACGAGGTTGACTTCGGCCGAGCCGACGCCCGGAACCGAGCCAACGCGCAGCTCAACCTCACCCGGCATCGTCTCGGCGACGGGGCAGTTCGGCGTCGTAAGCGTCATCGACACCGCGACATGGTCGTCGACGATGTCGATGCCGTAGATCAGCCCGAGATCGTAAATGTTGACCGGAATCTCGGGGTCGTAGATTTCGCGCAGCGACTGGACGACCGCTTCGTAAAGGTCGCCCCCGGGCTCGCTCCCTGCGATTACCGCCGGCTTGGCACTGAGAAAGCCGTCGAGATAATCCGGCGTGCGGCCGCCGTCATGGACCGACTGCCCGACCGGCGGTGCCTTGGGCACGGCCGGAGCCTCGTCGACTTCCTCGATCGTGAAACTTCGCGCGCTCATATACCTATCCAAATATCCGCGTCACGCGCCTGATGCCGTCGGCCAGCCGCGCCACGTCGGCCATCGTGTTATACGCCGCGAAGCTTGCCCGCGCCGTCGCCGCGACATCAAGCAAGTCCATCAGCGGCTGCGCGCAATGGTGCCCGGCGCGGATGGCGACCCCGCCTTCGTCTAAAATGGTGCCGATGTCGTGCGGATGCACCCCCTTCATTGAAAACGACAGGATGCCTGCCGACTCAGTCGGCCCGAACAACGTCACCGAGTTGAACTGCGACAGCGCCTCGCGCGCCGCCGTGACCAGCGTGCGCTCGTGCGCGTCTATGATCTCGACACCGATCGCTTCGACGTAGTCGATCGCCGCCGCCAGCCCGATCGCGCCGACGATATGCGGCGTCCCCGCCTCGAACCGTCCCGGCGGCGGCGCGTAGGTCGTGCGCGCGAAGGTCACGGTCTCGATCATTGCGCCGCCGCCCTGCCACGGCGGCATCGCATTCAGGATTTCGGCCCGCGCCCACAGCACGCCGATGCCGGTCGGCCCATACAACTTATGTCCTGAGAACGTATAGAAGTCGCAGTCGAGCGCCGCCATGTCGAGCTTGAGGCGAGGCGCGGCCTGGCAGCCGTCGATGAACAGCAGCGCGCCGACCGCGTGCGCCGCGTCCGCCACGCGCCGCACGTCCAAGATGCTGCCGAGCACGTTCGAGACGTGCGCCAGCGCAACCAGCTTGGTCCGCGGGGTCAGCAGCGCCTCGAGAGCGTCGACGTCGATGCACTGGTCGGCAGTGAGCGGCGCGACGTCGATCTCGATGCCGGTGCGGTCGCGCAGCAGCTGCCACGGCACGATGTTGCTGTGGTGTTCGAGCGCCGACAGCACGATGCGGTCGCCGGGCTGCAAACTGCCGCCCCAGCTCTGCGCGACGAGGTTGATCGCCTCGGTCGCGCCGCGTACAAAGATTACCTCGGTCGGGCTGTTCGCGCCGATGAAGCGCGCGACCTTGGTCCGCGCCGCCTCATACGCCTCGGTCATCGCCGCCGAGCGAGCGTAAACCCCGCGGTGCACGGTGGCATAGTCGGGACCATAAGCCTGCGCGATCGCATCGATTACGGCTTGGGGCTTTTGCGCGGTAGCGGCCGAGTCGAGATAGGCCCAGTTGTCGGCTAATGCCGGGAAGTCGGCGCGATAGTCGCGCTGAAACAGATGTGTAGACGCGTTCATACTTCACCTCGCAACCATGCGACCGCCTCGGCGGTCAGCGCTTCGCCCAGTTCGGCGTCGCCGATGAACGCCTCGATCAGCAACGTTTTTGCCTCGGCCGGACCGACGCCGCGGCTGGCGAGATAGAACAGCGCCTGCGCATCGAGTTCACCGACCGTTGCGCCGTGGGCGCATTTGACATCGTCGGCGAAGATTTCGAGCTCGGGCTTGGCATTCGCGGTCGCGGTGCGGGCCAGCAGCAACGCCTTCAGCGATTGCGCCGCGTCGGTCTGCTGCCCGGCGCGCGCCACAGCCACTTTCCCGAGATAACTCCCCGTGGCGCGCTCGTCGACGACGGTGCGCACGACCTGGCGGCTAACCGCGCCGGGCGCGGCGTGGGTGACCGTCGTGACGATCTCCGAGGTCTGTTCGCCACGCCCCAGGATTACCCCGCCGAGCTCGAACACCGCATTCGCGCCGAGCGTCACCTCGAGCGCGATGCGCCCGAAACGGCTGCCGTGCTGGAGGATGTTGAACCGGCAATGCGCGCCGTCGCCGATCGTGACGGTGAAGACCTGCGTCGTCACCGCATCGAGCGCACGCGCCTGCACGACGCTCAGGATCAAATGCGCGCCGTCGCCGACCGTCACCGCAACGGCCTCATTATGCCAGCCGGACGCTTCTAGACGCTCGTCGACGACCAGCGTTTCGCCCGCGGGCACGCTGATAACGCGGTCGCCGGCGGGAGCTTCGGACCAGACACCGCCGAGCGCGGTCAGGTCGCTGTAGCGCCATGCCTCGTACTTTCGGACGGGTAGCGTCGATACCGGTACTACCGCGTCGGGCAGCCGCGTCGCGAGCGCGCTCACGCGGCGATGCCAATATAGCCGTCGCGCTCGAGCTCGGGGCCGAGTTCGGCACCGCCGCTGCGCGCAATTCGTCCGTCGACCAGCACATGAATGAAGTCGGGCACGACATAGTCGAGCAGCCGCTGATAGTGCGTGATCAGTAGCGTCGCGCGCGTCGCCGAGCGCCCGCGATTGATGCCGTCGGCGACCACCCGCAGCGCGTCGATGTCGAGCCCGCTGTCAGTCTCGTCGAGCACCGCCAGCCTAGGCGCGAGTACCGCCATCTGGACCATCTCGTTGCGCTTCTTCTCGCCGCCCGAGAAGCCGACGTTGACCGCGCGTTTGAGCATCTCCATCGACAGTCCGAAGCCTTCGGCCTCGATGCGAACCAGCTTGAGGAACTCCGCTCCCGACGCTTCCGCCTCGCCGCGCGCGCGGCGCTGGGCATTGAGCGCGGTGCGCAGGAAGGTCAGGTTCGACACGCCGGGGATCTCGACCGGATACTGCAGCCCAAGGAATAGCCCGGCGGCGGCACGCTCGTGCGCATCGAGCGCCAGCAGGTCGCGGCCCTCGAAGCTCACGCTGCCGCCGGTCACTTCATAGCCGGCGCGACCGGCGAGCACATAACTCAGTGTCGACTTGCCCGCGCCGTTCGGCCCCATCATGGCGTGGATCTCGCCCGCGCCGACGGTCAGCGTCAGCCCGTTGAGGATCGCCTTGCCGCCGATGGTGGCGTGGAGGTCGGTAATCTGCAGCATCTACTTCCCTGTCTTTCCAGCGGCCTGTTGCCGCTCGACGATCTTGATCACCGCCGCCGCCGCAATCGGGCCATCGACATCCTTGACCGATTCTTCGGCGACAAGGTCGGCATAATCCTGCCGCTCGGCCGGATGACCGAGTTTGTGGAACGCCGCCACCTTCGCCAGCAGCGCCAGCCGCACCGGGCGGCAATCGCGGATGACCCCGGCCACGATCGGGCCAGCCAGATCACTCGCAACCGGCACAATTCCAGCGCGGCGGTCGACGCAATCGCTGTAGGCCTTCGTCGCCGCATCAACCCCGGCGCGCGCCTGTTGCCCGGCCACTGGTGCACGCGGCGGTGGTGATCCGCAGGCGGCGAGGGCGAAGAAGGCGACGAGGGCAGCGCGGGTCACTGTTCGCCGCGCGCTTCGGGCCAGCGTCCACGCGTGAAAATCAGTTTCGTACAGCGAAGCCATGGCTAACCGACGCTTCCCTCTAGGCTGATCCCCAGCAGCTTCTGCGCCTCGACCGCGAACTCCATCGGCAGCTGCTGCAGCACTTCCTTGCAGAAGCCGTTGACGATGAGCGCCACGGCTTCCTCGCTGTCGAGGCCGCGCGACTGGGCGTAGAACATCTGGTCGTCGCTGATCTTCGAGGTTGTCGCCTCATGCTCGATCTGCGCGCTCGGGTTGCGGACCTCGATATACGGTACGGTATGCGCGCCGCACTCCGAGCCGAGCAGCAGCGAATCGCACTGCGTATGGTTACGGACGCCTTCAGCCGACGCCGCGACGCGCACTAGACCGCGGTAGGTATTGTTCGAGCGCCCAGCCGAGATCCCCTTGCTGACGATCGTCGAGCGCGAGCCCTTGCCGAGATGGATCATCTTGGTGCCGGTATCGGCCTGCTGCATGTTGTTGGTCACCGCAACCGAATAGAACTCGCCGACCGAGTCTTCACCCGACAGCACACAGCTCGGGTACTTCCAGGTGATCGCGCTGCCGGTCTCAACCTGCGTCCAGCTGACCTTCGAGCGCGCGCCTTTGCACAGCGCGCGCTTGGTGACGAAGTTGTAGATGCCGCCCTTGCCGTCCTTGTCGCCCGGATACCAGTTCTGCACCGTGGAATATTTGATCTCGGCATCGTCCAGCGCGATCAGCTCGACGCATGCGGCGTGAAGCTGATTCTCGTCGCGCATCGGCGCGGTACAGCCTTCGAGATAGCTGACGTGGCTGCCCTTGTCGGCGATGATCAAGGTGCGCTCGAATTGTCCGGTATTGGCGGCATTGATGCGGAAATAGGTCGACAGCTCCATCGGGCAACGGACGCCTTCGGGAATGTAGACGAAGGTGCCGTCGCTGAACACGGCGCTGTTCAGGCAGGCGAAGAAATTATCGCGCACAGGGATCACCGTGCCGAGATGCTTGCGAACGAGGTCGGGGAACTCCTTCACCGCCTCACTGATCGAGCGGAAGATCACGCCGGCGCGCTCGAGCTCGGCGCGGAAGGTGGTCGCCACCGAAACGCTGTCGAACACTGCATCGACCGCGACCCGCCGCGAGCCTTCGACGCCTGCCAGCATCTCCTGCTCGGCGATCGGAATGCCGAGCTTCTCGTAGGTGCGGCGGATTTCGGGATCGAGCTCGTCGAGCGACGCGATCGTCGGCTTGGCCTTGGGCGCGGCGTAATAATAGGCGTCCTGATAGTCGATCGGTGCGATGTCCAGCTTCGCCCAGTCGGGGCCGGTCATCGTCAGCCAGTGGCGGAACGCCTTCAGCCGCCAGTCGAGCAGCCACTGCGGCTCGTCCTTCTTCGCCGAGATATAGCGGACGGTATCCTCATTGAGCCCCTTGGGCGCCAGCTCGGACTCGATGTCGGAAACGAAGCCCCATTTGTAGGTTGACAGCTCGTCGACGGCGGCGATGAGCTCGGCGTTCATCGGCGCCTCTGCATCGAGCGCGGCAGCGCTGGCGAGGTCAAGACGGAGATCAAGCGTTTCGGTCATGCTACCAACTCGGCGTTATGCAATGGGAGAGGGATGTCGGACTGACGGGGCGGCATGGCGAGGTCCGCCAATGTCACTGCGGCAAGCGCGCTGCGCACCGCGACGTTGATCGGTCCCCAATGCGGGCGCACGGTGCAGCTGCCGTGCAGCGTACATTCCGACGTCTCGCCGCTGTTGCAATTGGTCAGTGCGATCGGTCCGTCGACCGCCTCGACGATCGCCGCAATACTGATCGCCGATGCCGGGCGGACCAGCGCGAAGCCGCCCGCGACACCACGCGAACTCGCCAGCAGACCGGCGCGCGCGAGCGTTCCCATCAGCTTGGCGACCGTCGGCGCGGGAATGCCGGTCGCCGCCGCCATAGCCGCCGCCGACGCGCGCGTCTCTTCGGAGCGCGCGGCGGCGGTCATCACGACGACAGCATAATCGGCAAGGTTGGTCAGACGGATCAACGCGTTTCCTAAACCGGAGCAATCTGGTCCGGCTTATGTGGGGCGAGGATGCGAAGTGTCAAGACTCGGTCCCGCTTGCTGCTCTCTCTCCCGTCCTTACTCGAGTAAACTGGGGTGAGGGGCTTACTTGCTTGCTTGTCCGCTTCGGGCCGGTAACAAGGCAGGAAGTCCCTCACCCAACCCTCTCCCGCAAGCCCGGCAGAGGGTTGGCAAGCAGGAGAGGGCTGGGAAGACCACAGCTTAGATGTTCGCCACGCTCCGCCCGCTGTTATTCCAGCTCGATCCCGAGCGGGCGCACGCCCTTACTCTGGCGGCGCTGCGGACCGGCCTAGGCCCCCGCGCGCCTGCCGACGACCCCATCCTCGCGACGACGCTCGCCGGGCTGGCGCTACCAAATCCGATCGGGCTCGCCGCGGGCTTTGACAAGAACGCCGAGGTCCCTGACGCGATGCTTCGGCTCGGCTTCGGTTTTGTCGAGACCGGCACAGTGACGCCGCTGCCGCAGGGCGGTAATCCGCAGCCACGGGTGTTCCGGCTGGCGGCGGACGACGCCGTCGTCAACCGGCTCGGCTTCAACAACGCTGGGCTGACGGCGCATGTCGAGCGGCTACGGCGGCGCCAGCCGCGTGGCATCGTCGGGGTCAACATCGGGGCGAACAAGGACAGCGCCGACCGGATCGGCGATTACGTCACCGGTCTGACGGCGGTCGCCCCGCACGCGAGCTATGTCACGGTCAACATCTCGTCGCCGAACACGCCGGGGTTGCGTGGGCTCCAGACCGCTGCGGCGCTGGCCGAACTGCTCGACCGACTTGGCGCAGTCACTTGCGGCAAGCCGGTATTCGTCAAGGTCGCACCCGATCTGAGCGGCGACGAGATCACGGCGGTGGTCGAAGTGGCGCTGAGCAGCAATATCGCCGGGCTGATCGTGTCGAACACCACGCTCGCGCGCCCGGCGCTGCGCTCCGATGCAGCGCACGAGGCTGGCGGGTTGTCGGGCGCGCCGCTGTTCGCGCCGTCGACCGAAATCCTGCGCGCCTTTGCCGGCGCGACCGGCGGCAAGCTGGCGCTGATCGGCGTCGGCGGCATTGCCAGCGGAGCGGACGCCTACGCCAAGCTTCGCGCCGGGGCGAGCGCGGTGCAGCTCTACACCGGATTAATCTATCACGGCCCAGCGCTGGTCGCACGGATCAAGACCGAGCTGGCGGCGCTGCTCCGCCGCGACGGCTTCAGCGCGGTTGCCGACGCCGTCGGCGTCGACGTTTAAGCCGCGCTTGATCGAACCTGCCGTCCGGCTATGTTTAAGCACGCGGGGGCAGTAAAGGGGTTCGGGTGAAGCGTTTTTTCGGGCTGTTACCGCTGGCTTTCGCGGCATGTGCAGCATTGCCGACGGCGACGACGGCAAGACCGCGTCGGCCCGCAGCACCCACGCAGGTTACCGCTCCCGCGATGGTCACCGCCGCCGATCCGCGCGCCGCGGCGGCGGGCGTCGCGATGCTGCGGCAAGGCGGCAGCGCGCTCGATGCGATCGCCGCAACGCTGCTGGCGCTGACGGTGGTCGAGCCGCAATCGTCGGGCATCGGCGGAGGCGGGCTGCTCGTCTACCAGGCCGCCGGGGTTTTCGAGCCGGTGACCTTCGATGGCCGCGAAACCGCGCCCGCGTCGGCGAGCCCGGCGCTGTTTCTGACCGCCGGCGGCAAGCCGCAACCGCGCAGCACGGCGATCCCCGGCGGCCGCAGCGTCGGCGTGCCGGGCAATGTCGCGATGCTGGCGCTGGCGCATGCGCGTTTCGGCAAGCTGCCGTGGGCCGCGCTATTCGTCCCGGCAATCGCGCTCGCTCAAGACGGCTATGTGGTAACCTCGCGACTATCGGCGGGCATCGATGCCAAGCGCGAGGTGCTGGCGCGCAGTCCGGCGGCGGCGGCGCTGTACCTCAATTCCGACGGCAGTGCCAAAACGGCGGGAACGCGAATCATCAATCCGGCGCTGGCGGCAACGATGCGGGCGATTGCAGCCGGTGGCCCGGCAGCTTTCTATCACGGACCGGTGGCCGCCGGTGTCGCACAGACGGTGGACACCGCCCCGACCAACCCGACGGTCATGACTGTTGCCGATCTGGCCGGTTATCAGGCCAAGCAACGCGCGCCGGTCTGCAGCTCATACCGCGTCTGGCGGGTCTGCGGCATGGGTCCGCCGTCGTCGGGCGGCACCTCGATCGCGGCGATCCTGAAGCAGCTCGAGCGCTTCGATCTCACCGCGCTCGGCGTCGGCAATCCGGTGAGCTGGCATCTGCTGGCCGAAAGCGAGCGGCTGGCGTTCGCCGACCGCGATGCCTATCTCGGCGACCGCGATTTCGTCGCCGTGCCGGTCGCTGGCCTCGTCGATCCGGCGTATTTGCGAAGCCGGAGTGAGCTTATCAACGCGGACAGCACAATGACGAGCGTCAGCGCGGGGACGCCGCCGGGTGCTGCAAAGCGCACCGCCGCGCCCGCCAGCGAGATCCCGTCGACGTCGAGCTTCGCCGCCGCCGACGCCCGCGGCGGCGTCGCCACTCTGACCTCAACGGTCGAGGGCGGCTTCGGCTCGGGGCTGGTGTCGGGCGGCTTCGTGCTCAACAACGAACTGACCGACTTCAGCTTCGTGCCCACCGCGGCGGGCGCGCCGGTGGCGAACCGCGTCGAGGCGGGCAAGCGCCCGCTATCGTCGATGTCGCCGACCTTGGTCTACGACCACAACGGGCGTGTCGTGCTGGCGATCGGGGCGGCGGGCGGTCCGACAATCCCGGCGCAGGTCGCCAAGGCGATCATCGGCGTGCTCGACTGGCATCTGTCGGTGCAGGACGCGATCGCGCTGCCGGTGATCATGGTATTCGATGATCTGGTGCTCGTCGAGAGCGGACCGCAGGGCGAGCGGCTCGCGGCGATGCTGCCGGCGCTGAAGACTCTCGGGCACGCGCGCACCGCGTTAGCGGCGCTGCCTTATAAGGCGAACGGGCTCGAACGCGTCGGCAGCGGTGCCACGACCCGTTGGCGCGGCGGGGCCGATCCGCGCAGCGAAGGCGTGGCGATCGGCTTGTGAGCAAGGCGAAGCTCGACGCGCCGCCACCGTTGAGCGCCGCTGATCGCGCCGACCGTTGCCCGAACCTCGTCGCGCTGTTTCTGGGTCAGGTGGCGCGCTACGGCGACGCGCCGTTCCTGTCGCACAAGGCCGCCGGGCGCTGGCAGCCGCTGTCGTGGAACGCGACGGCGTCACGCGTCGCGCAGGTCGCCGAGGCGTTACGCGCGGCGGGCATCCGGCGCGGCGACCGGGTCGTGCTGGTCAGCGAGAACCGTCCCGAATGGTGCATCGCCGACCTCGGGATCATGGCGGCTGGAGCGGTCACCGTGCCCGCCTACATCACCAACACGGTCGCCGATCATCGCCACATCCTTGAAAACAGCGGTGCCGTGGCGGCGATCGTTTCGACGGCCAAGCTCGCCGCCACCCTGCTGCCGGCGGTTTACGATAACGCCGCGTGCCGCCTCGTGATCGGCATCGAGCCGCTGCGCAGCGCGCAGGAGTCGGGTGTCGTGATCTGCGAGTGGGAGGCGCTGCTGCGCGTCCAACCGGGCGACGTTCGCGCCTTGCGCGCCAATGCAACTGCCAGCCGTGACGACCTCGCCTGCCTGATCTACACGTCGGGTACCGGCGGCGCGCCGCGCGGGGTGCGCCAGCATCACGGCGCGATCCTGCAGAATGTCGCCGCCGCCTGCGAGATCATCGAGCAGGACTTCGAGCCCGCGCCCGATACCTTCCTGTCGTTCCTGCCGCTGAGCCACGCCTATGAGCACACCTGCGGGCAGTTCACGCCGATCGGCCTCGGCGCGCAGATCTTCTACGCCGAAGGGCTCGACAAGCTTGCGGCGAACATGGAGGAGGTCCGCCCAACGCTGATGGTGGTCGTGCCGCGGCTATTCGAGGTGCTGCGGACGCGGATCGGCAAAGGCATCGAAAAGCAGGGCGGCGCCGCGATCACGCTGTTCAACTATGCGCTGCGGCTCGGGCGCAAACGCTACGAGCGCGGCGGCACGTTGCCGTTCGCCGACCGGGCGTTCGATCTGATCCTCGACCGGACCGTGCGCAAGCGCATCCAGGCGCGGTTCGGCGGGCGTTTGAAGGCGCTAGTGTCGGGTGGCGCGCCGCTCAATCCCGATGTCGGCTTGTTCTTCGAGTCGCTCGGGCTGACTTTGTGCCAGGGCTACGGCCAGACCGAGGCCGGGCCCCTGATCTCGTGCAACCGCCCCAAGGCGCGGATCAAGATGCACAGCGTCGGCCCGGCGCTGCGCGGCACCGAAATCCAGATTGCCGCCGACGGTGAGATCCTCGTCCGCGGCGAACTCGTGATGCACGGCTATTGGCACAACGACGCCGATAGCGCGGCAGCGCTGCAGGGCGGCTGGCTGCACACCGGCGACATCGGGCGCTTCGATGCCGACGGGCATCTGATCATCACGGACCGCAAGAAGGACATCATCGTTAACGACAAGGGCGACAATATCGCGCCGCAACGCATCGAGGGCATGCTGACGCTGCAGCCCGAAATCGTCCAGGCGATGGTCACTGGCGATAATCGGCCCTATCTCGTCGGCGTCGTCGTTCCAGACCCCGAGTGGGCGCTGAACTGGGCCGGCAGCTGCGGCATGCCGCGCGACCTCGGCAGACTCGCCCACGAGCCCGAGTTCCACCGCGCCGTCATGGCGGGCGTCGACCGCGTCAATGCCCGCGTCGCGCCGCTCGAGAAGGTCCGCCGCGTGCTGATCGCCGACGCGCCATTCACGGTCGAGAATCAACAGATGACGCCGTCGCTGAAAGTCCGCCGTCATGTGCTGAAGGATGTCTACGGCGAGCGGCTCGATCGCTTGTACGGTTGAGCCGCCCGGCGGCTTGGACGGCTGAGCCGTCCGGCGCTGCCTAGCTTCGCTCGATCTCGCCGGCGGCCGCGTCGAGGGCTGCCGCGATCCGCGCCGCTTGCGCTTCGTCGAGGTTGCCGCGACCGAGCCGCAGCCGCAGCGCGACGCGCAGGTTAGCCATGCCGCGGATGATGCGCGGGCCGAAATCGGCGGGGCTGCCAGCGTCGGCGATGCGCGCAAAAATCGCCTCGACCGTCGCCCGGTTCTCGGCGAGATGCGCGGTGCCGTCGGCCGTGATCGTGTAGAGCCGCTTGGTCGACTCGGGCGCGGTCGCGACCGTGACCAGCCCCAGTTCTTCGAGCAAGGTGAGCGTCGGGTAGACGACGCCCGGAGACGGTGCATACGCCCCGCTCAGCCGCGTCTCAATCTCCTTGATCAGCTCGTACCCATGGCGCGGCGCTTCTGCGATAAGCGCGAGGATCAGCAAGCGAAGATCGCCGTGCTGAAACATCCGCTCGCCGCGTCCGCCGCGTCCGCCGAAGCGGCCCCGGCCTTGTTCGTGATGCGGACCGTGATGGTCGCGATGCCGATGCATGTGCATCATATGATTTTAGACTCCATTTCGATATATCGAATTATTTCGATAAGATCGATATATCTAAATCTAATCTAATTACAAGGGCGTTTCACGAAATAGGCCAACTTACTGCTTCCATCACCCCTCTCATCTCGTAACGATAGCGGTATGAGCGGGAGATCCTTCCAGCGTGGCGGCATGCTGATCGTTGTCGACACCCGTCCCGAAGCGATGAAGCTGGCACCGTTGATCATCGCGCTGCGCCAGCGCGATGTGCTGCCGGCCACCGTCTGCGCCACCGGTCAGCACCGCATGTTCGACGGCGCACTTGCCGACTTCGGGCTGGTCGCCGATATCGACCTCGACCTGATGCAACCAGGTCAGCGGCCCGAAGAGGTTGTGGCAGCTGCGTTACCGGCGCTTGCCAAAGTCATTGCAGCGACACGGCCGGCAGCGGTCATCGTGCAGGGCGACACCGCGAGCGCTTTTGCCGGCGCGCAGGCGGGGGCGTCGGCGCAGGTGCCGGTCGTGCATGTCGAAGCGGGGCTGCGCAGCGGCGACACCCCCGAACCGTTTCCCGAAGAACTGCACCAGTGTTTTATCGCACAGCTCGCAGCGTTGCACTTCGCGCCGACGACAACGGCGCGAGCGGCCTTACGCCGGGAGGGCGTCGCCGCTGCGGCGATCGAGCTCGTCGGTAACACCGGAAGCGATGCATTGCGGCTGACCGTGGCCCGACTGGTCGCCGATCCGGCGTTACAGCGGCTGGCGGCGGCGCTGCTGCCGCCGCTCGATCCGGCCTTGCCGATGCTGCTTGTGACCGCGCATCGGCGCGAGAACCACGGTCAGCGCCTGCTCGCTGTCGCCGCGGCGTTGCAGCAGCTGGCAGCGTCGGGCAGCGTTCAGATCGTCCTGCCGGTTCATCCGCATCCGGCGGTGCGCGAGGCTTTGGTCGTGCCGCTCACCAGCGTGCCGCATATCCATGTGACCCCGCCGCTGTCGTATCTGGCGTTCGTCTTGTTACTGCAGCGCGCCCGGGTGATGCTGACCGACTCGGGCGGTATTCAGGGGGAAGCACCCGCGCTCAGCTGCCCGGTGCTGGTGTTGCGCGCGACGACGGAGCGCCGCGAGGGCATCGCAGCAGGGGCGCCGCGCAGCTCGTCGAGACTGGCGCCGATACCATCGTCACGGCCATCCGTCGCCTGCTCGACGACGCCGGGCACCATGCCGCGATGGCGACGCCGCGGCTGCCTTACGGCGACGGCTACGCGGCAGGCCGTATCGCCACGGCGCTCGAGCGCCGCTTCGCCTTAACCGAGCTCGGCGCCGAGGTCGCACAGGCGCCCTGAAAAGCCTGGGAAGCTTGTCGCGATCGGCCGCGCATCATCGACGGTGACAGGCTGGCTTGCGTGCAGCCCGAGCACGGCAAAGCTCATCGCGATGCGGTGATCGAGCCGCGCCGCCACCGTCGCGCCGCCGGCGACAGTCTCACCGCCGCTGCCGTTGACGATCAGCCCGTCGGCAAGCTCCTCGATCCGCACCCCGCAGGCGCGCAATCCCGCTGCCATCGCGGCGATGCGGTCGGACTCCTTGACCCGCAATTCGCCGATACCGCGCATCACCGTCCGCCCATGCGCGAACGCTGCAGCGACGAACAGGATCGGGTATTCGTCGATCATCGAGGGGGCCAGATCGGGCGGCACCTCGATGGCGGTGAGCGGCCCCGCCACCGCGGTAATATCGGCAACGGGCTCGCCGCCGACCTCGCCGCGTGGCACGATCGTCAGGTCGGCCCCCATTATTTGCAGAGCCCGGAGCAGGCCGTCGCGGGTCGGGTTGACGCCGACAGCGCGTACCGTCACCCGGCTGCCGGGCACGATCAGCGCAGCGACCAGCACGAACGCCGCCGCCGAAATGTCGCCGGGGACGGTCATCCGCTGCGGGCGCAGTTCCGCTTCGCCGGTGATGCTGATCGCGTGGCCCTCGGGCGTCTCGGCAAAGTCCAGCGCGGCTCCGAAGCCCGCCAGCATGCGCTCGCTATGGTCGCGCGTCGGCACCGCTTCGATCACCGTCGTCCGGCCCGGCGCGTTGAGCCCGGCGAGCAGCACGGCGGATTTCACCTGCGCCGATGCCACCGGCAGCACGTAGCGCAGCGGCAGCGCCGGGCAGCTGCCGGTCATCGTCAGCGGCAGCCGGTTACCCGGTGCTGTGGTGAACTGCGCGCCCATCGACGCCAGCGGCACCGTCACGCGCGCCATCGGCCGCGCCGACAGCGACGCATCGCCGATAAACGTCGCGGTGATCGGGTGGCTCGCGAGCAGCCCCATCAGCAGCCGCGTCGAGGTTCCGCTATTGCCCATGTCGAGCGCCTGCCGCGGTTGCAGCAGCCCGCCGACACCGACGCCATGGACATGCCAGCGGCCCGCCTCCGACCGGCGGATGTCCGCTCCCATAGCGCGCAGCGCCGCCGCGGTCGCCATTACGTCCTCGCCTTCGAGCAGGCCATCGATGACGGTTTCACCAACTGCCAGCGCGCCCAGCATCAGCGCGCGGTGCGAGATCGACTTGTCGCCGGGAACGGTGACGTCGCCGTGCAGCGCGCCGCGCGCCCGCAAACTCAACGAATGCACAGTCGGGGCTGGCGGCGGGGCGAGGTTGAACATCGGCGTAGGCGTTTTGACAGCGCCGGGTGCGTGTGGCAAGGCACCGCGCTTGTCCGCGCCGGGCCCGACCGCTGCGGCGTGCCCGCATCACTGCCGCCTTACTCTGGAGTCGACCCACTGTGGTAAAAGCCGAATGGGGCACCAAGCGTGCCTGCCCGAAATGCAATACGCGCTTCTATGATCTGACCAACGACGATCCGGTGACCTGCATCGCCTGTGGCAATGAATGGCCGCCCGAGTCGGTGCTGAAGTCGAAGCAGACGCTGCCCTTCGAAACCGCCAAGCCCGCGCCCAAGGCCGCCGCCGACGGCGAGACGGCTAGCGACGATGAGCTGGATCTCGATGCCGCCGAGGCCGAAGATGCCGAGGAACCTGATGTCGATATCGGCGACGACGGCGAAGACCTCGCTGCGGTCGTCACCGGCGACGACGAAGAAGAAGCCTGAGCCGAGCCGGTGCAGCCGGCTGGCACGAGAGTGTCTTGCACCCGTGAGGGCAAACCGCTAATGCGCTGACTTCGCCCGTCCCATCGGGCGAGGTTGCTGGTATGGGGCCTTAGCTCAGCTGGGAGAGCGCTACGATGGCATTGTAGAGGTCAGCGGTTCGATCCCGCTAGGCTCCACCAGACTTCCGGCTAGAAAGCGATATAGGGGCCGACGGTACCGCCCGCATTGCGGCCCTCGATCGCGGTATAGACGCTGCGCCCGTAGAAAAACGGTAGCCCGATATCGAAGCTGTTCGGCATAGCTGTAAAGCTCGAGATCGCCGCCGGATCGCCGCCGATACCCGGAACCGCGGCGTTATTGGTCTGGAACTGCGACTTGGCACTCTCCACGGTGAAAATTACCGTGGCGCTCAATCCGTTGCGTCCCTGAATGACCGGGCTGATTGTCACCGACGAGGTCGGGCAGTAAAAGCCGGCGAGATTGGTACCGGTACATTTCGGAATGCTGCTGTCGCTGAAGTAGTAAGCGTTGCTGCCGCTGTCGATGAAGCTGTCGGCGAGGCTCTGGGCGCGGTAGACGACCGTCAGGATGCCCGGCCCGCTGGAGCTCGTCGACGACGACGTGGCCAGCACCGTCGCGCTGCCAAGCGTGTTGTTGGTTTGCGTGCCGATGCCGAAGTACAGCGTACCGCTCAGCGTCGCGCTGCCGACACCCGGGACGGCCGGCAGGCTTACCACCGAGCCGTTGTTGTCGACGCTCATCGCCGCGACCGGGTTGGGCAGCTGCTCGAACGGCGCGCTGGCCGAGGCGGCGCGCGCGATGATGGCGCTGCAGCCCGAGGCCGGGCAGTCGTAGTAGACCGCCGCGGAAAAGCCGCCCGCCACCGTACAGCGCGCCCCGCAGTCCGCCGTGCTCAGGCCGATGCCGAGCACGCCGTTCGCGCCGAGCGCCTGGACGGTCGCCAGATTGTTGCCGCCGCCCGCCGAGCACTTCGGCGGTACCGCGGCGAACTGCCCGCCGTCGCCGATGACCTGCAGCGGCATGCCGGCGACCTTCTCGCCGCCGATCTGGAAGTCGGCGGTACGGACCGACCCAAAGACATAGCCGTCGACATAGCCAAAGCACTCGCCGACCGGGTTCGA
>JAYTHJ010000117.1:0-1602 GCA_043732725.1 Sphingomonadaceae bacterium
CGGCGGTGCTGGCGCTGCCAGCGTTGACGGCGGTGCTGGCGCTGCCGGCCGAAGCGGCCGAGCGCCCGGCGAAAACGCTCGCGGCGGTGACCGCGTGCCGCGCCATCGCCGATCCGGGACAGCGGCTGGCGTGCTATGACGCGGCGGTCGGGCCGTTCGTCGACGCGGTTGCCAAGGGCGAGGTCAAGGTGCTCGACCGCGAGGAGGTGCGCCAGACGCGGCGATCGCTCTTCGGCTTCGAGCTCCCCAAACTGGCCTTCTTCAGCGGCGACGACAGCGTCAAGGATACGCCGAGGGAGATCGACACGAGTGTCGCCAGCTTCCGCCGCGTCGGCTACGGCAATTTCTCGATCACCATGGCCGACGGCTCGGTTTGGCAGACCAAGGAGCCGCTGCCGCGCGATCCGCGGGGCGGCGCAGCGGTCAAGATCAAGGCGGGAGTCCTGGGCAATTACTTCCTCGGGGTGGGCGGCGCGCATATGGTCCCCGCGGCCCGGACGCACTGAGCGCGGGCAATGGTTATACGGCCCGCCGTGCCCGGTGATGCTGCCCAGCGCCAGCCGGGATCGAACCAGCCCGACCCGCAGCAGCTGAACGCCAGCGGCCTCGCCGCGCTCGGCCGCAACGATGCGCGCGCTGCCGCGGCGCTGTTCGCGCAGGCTGCGGGGCTCGATCCGGGAGCGGTGCCGCTGTGGCTCAATGTGGCGAAGGCGCAGCGGCTGCTCGGCGACGATGCCGCCGAGCGGGCCGCCCTAGAGCGCGCTCTGGCGCTCGACGCGCTCGACCTGACGGCGCTGATCCGGCGCGCCGAGTTGCTGCAGCGCACCGCTGCACTGAACGAGGCGACGGCGGCGTGGAGCGCAGTGCTCGGCGTCGCGCCGCCGCCGGGGCAGCGCTCGCCGGGACTGGCGGCGCTGCTGGGCGAGGCGCAGGCGTTCGTGGCGGCGCGCAACGCGGCGTTCGCGGCGGCGATCGATGCGGCGCTGGTTCCGGCCACGGCGGCGGTCGCCGCGCCGGCGCGGCGACGGGTCGATGCGGCGATCGCGGCGGCGACCGGACGGCGGCGCATCTATGCCAATGTGTGCGCCGGGCTGCACTTCCCGTTCCTACCTGCGGACGAGTATTTCGATCGCGCGCACTTTCCGTGGTTGGCGGCATTCGAGGCGCATACGCCGGCGATCCGCGCCGAGCTGCTGGCGCTGCTGGCCACCGGTGACGACGCGATCGCGCCTTATGTCGCGATGACGCCGGGCGCGCCGCCGACGATCTGGAGCGGCCTCGACCGCTCGCTCGACTGGAGCGCGTATTATCTGTGGCAATACGGCCAGCCGGTCGCGGCGGCGCTCGCCCGCTGTCCGGCGACCGCGGCGGCGTTGCGCGAGGTTCCGCTCGCCGACATTCCGCGTCGCGCGCCGACGGCGTTCTTTTCGATCCTGCGGCCGCGCACGCGCATCCCGCCCCACACCGGCGTTACCAACACGCGCGCAATCGTCCATCTGCCGCTGATCGTGCCTCCCGGCTGCGGCTTCCGCGTCGGCGGCGAGACGCGGCGATGGGTCGAGGGCGAAGCGCTGGCCTTCGACGACACCATCGAACACGAAG
>JAYTHJ010000118.1:0-5605 GCA_043732725.1 Sphingomonadaceae bacterium
TTCCGTGACAGCGGCGTCGCCGGCGAAGTCATCATCGCCGACAATGGCTCAACCGACGGCAGCCAAGCAATCGCCGCCGCGCTCGGGGCTCGCGTTATCAACGTGCCACGCCGCGGCTATGGTGCCGCGATCGCCGCCGGGATCGAGGCAGCGCACGGAACGTTCGTGGCAATGGGTGACTCGGACGATAGCTACGATTTTCTCGGGCTGCTGCCGTTCGTGGTCAAGCTGCGCGCCGGTGCTGACCTCGTTATGGGTAACCGTTTCCAGGGCGGCATCGCCAAGGGCGCGATGCCGCCGCTGCATCGTTATCTGGGCAATCCGGTGCTGTCGGGCATCGGGCGGCTGTTCTACAATATCGAGATCGGCGACTTCCACTGCGGCCTGCGGGCATTCCGCCGCGACGCGGTGCTGGGGCTCAAGCTCAAGACCAGCGGCATGGAATTCGCCTCCGAGATGGTCGTCAAGGCGCAGCTCACCGGCCTAAAGATCGCCGAGGTGCCGACGACGCTGTCGCCCGACGGGCGCAGCCGCGCGCCGCACCTGCGCAGCTGGCGCGACGGCTGGCGGCACCTGAAATTTCTACTGACCTACGCGCCGAAGTGGCTGTTTTTCTATCCGGGAGCCGCGTTGGCGCTCGCCGGACTGGTGCTGCTGGCGGCACTGCTGCCCGGCAATCTGCCGGTCGGCAATGTCCGCCTTGGCGTTCATACCTTGCTGTTCGCGGCGGCCGGGATAATCATCGGCGCGCAGCTGATGAGCTTCGCGGTGCTGGCGCGGCTGTTCGGGGTCCGCGAAAAGCTATGGCCGTCGAGCCCGCGCACCGAGCTGGCGCGGCGCTGGTTCACCATCGACCGCGGCTGCGTTGCCGGCGCGGTGATGCTGGTCGCGGGGATTGCGCTCGCGGTCACCGCGGTGATGGGCTGGGCGGGGACCGGCTACGGCGACATGGATTCCGGGCGCATGATGCGGCTGGCGATCCCGTCGGTGCTGCTCTGCTCGCTCGGCGTGCAGGCGCTGGTGACAGGCTTCTTCGCGACGCTGCTGACCGCCGAGTAGTGTTGCCGTGAACCGCGAACTGCCGGCGTGGGCGGGTGCCATCGCGCGCTTCCTATTCGTCGGCGGGCTCGCCGCCGGGCTCGACTATGGTATCCTCAAGCTGCTGATCTGGCGGGATATTTCGCCTTATTATGCGCGCATCCTCAGTCTCGCGGTGACGGTGGTGTTCACCTGGCAGCTCAACCGACGCTTGACGTGGCAGGTTGCAGCGCCGCCGAGCTGGCGTGAGTTCGGCCACTATGTCGCCGTAGCGATCGGCGGCGTTGTGCTCAACTACGGCATCTACTCGGGGTTGTTGTGGCTTGGTACGCCGCTGACGCTCGCCTTCGTCGCCGCGACGGGACTGACGGCCGTGTACAGCTTCCTGCGCTACCGGCGGGTATTCGCAGCTGAATGAGTACTCGGGCGATCGTGGCGGCAAAGTTACAGCCGGTTTCGCGGCGAGCAGCAGGTGAGGTGGAACGATGTCGCGAAACGGCTTGGCGCGGCAGCGGCGCTCGCCGTCATGACGGGAACCCCGGCGGCGGTCGAGATCACGCGCCAAGTGTTCGGCACGCTACCCGACGGGCGTGAGGTGGCATCGGTGACGCTGACCAACCAGCACGGGATCGCGGCGACGGTGATTGCTTACGGCGCGACGCTGCAGGCGCTGGTCATGCCCGACAAGCATGGTCAGGCCGCCGACGTCGCGCTCGGGTACGCGACGCTGCAGGACTATATCGACCATCCGCAGTATTTCGGCGCGACCGTCGGACGCTATGCCAATCGCATCGCGCGCGGTCGTTTCAGGCTCGACGGCCAAGGCTATCAGCTGCCGGTCAACAACGGCGTCAATTCGCTGCACGGCGGCACCACCGGCTTCGACAAGCTGCTGTGGGACGTCGTCGAGGCGGGTGCCGGACCGGTGGCGCACGTCACCCTGCGCCACGTCAGCGCCGACGGCGAGCAGGGCTATCCGGGCCGGGTCACCGTCGACGCGATCTATTCGCTCGGCGAGGACAACGTACTGACCATCGAGTATCGCGCCACCACCGACCGCCCGACGGTCGTCAATGTCACCAATCATACTTACTGGAACTTGTCGGGCGAGGGTTCGGCGAACGGCGCGATGGGGCATGTCGTGACGATCCCTGCCGCCAGCTTCCTGCCGACCGACGCCGGCACCATCCCGACCGGCGAGCTGCGTGCCGTCGCGGGAACCGCCTTCGATTTCCGCGATGGGCGTATCGTGGGCGAGTACGTCCGCGACGCCGGCGACCAGCAACTAGTATTCGGCCGCGGCTACGACCACAATTGGGTGAGCTGTCGCGCGGTGACGCCCGGTCTGCACCTGATGGCGCGCGCCAGCGATCCGGTGTCGGGGCGCAGCTTCGAACTATGGTCGAACCAGCCGGGACTGCAATTCTACTCGGGCAACTTCCTCGACGGCACCACGTCGGGCAAAGCCAAACGTATCTACCGCGAGGGCGACGCGCTGGTGTTCGAGCCGCAGCTGTTTCCCGATACGCCGAACCAGCCTTCTTTCGGCTCGGCGCGGCTCGCGCCGGGAGAGACATACCGCAATATCATCAGCTACCGGCTGAGCAGCGGTCAGGGAGCTGAGTGACGATGTCGGGCCGCGGCTCCTGCTAATGTTGCTGACTGGCACGCCCGCTACTGGACAAGCCGACCTGATCGGATAAATCAATCATCAGTACGGCAGGCCGAAGCGTCGGTCGCAAGCCGTCGCGTCCTGGGGGAACAGCATGACCTTGTCGTCGCTCGATCTGGCGGTCGTCATCGTTTACGCGATCGGCATCTTCGGGCTGGCCCAGTGGGTGTCGCGCGACAAGGCGGGGCACAGCAAAGACAGCTCGGACTATTTCCTCGCGTCGAAGTCGCTGCCGTGGTGGGCGATCGGCGCGTCGCTGATCGCCGCCAATATCTCGGCCGAGCAGATCGTCGGGATGTCGGGCTCGGGCTATGCGATCGGGCTGGCGATCGCATCGTACGAGTGGATGGCGGCGCTGACGCTGCTGATCGTCGGCAAATTCTTCTTGCCGATCTTCCTCAAGAACGAAATCTATACGATGCCGCAGTTCCTCGAGCAGCGGTACGGTCCGCGCATCCGGACGCTGATGGCGGTGTTCTGGCTCGGGCTGTATATCTTCGTCAACCTGACCTCGATCATCTGGCTGGGATCGATCGCGGTGACGCAGGTAGCGGGCGTCAATCAGGACTATGCGCTGATCGGGCTCGGCACGTTCGCGCTGTTGTATCAGATTCGCGGCGGGCTCAAGGCGGTGGCGCTGACCGATATCGTCCAGGTGACGCTGCTAGTCTTCGGCGGGCTCATGGTGACCGGCATCACGCTGAGCCAGATCGGTGGCGGCGACATCCTCTCCGGCTTCGCGACGCTCGTCCGCCGTATCCCCGATCACTTCCAGATGATCCTGCCCGCCTCAAGCCCGCACTATAAGGAACTGCCCGGCATCGCCGTGCTGGTCGGCGGCATGTGGATCGCCAACCTCAGCTATTGGGGGTTCAACCAGTATATCATCCAGCGCGCGCTGGCCGCGAAGAACCTCGGTGAGGCGCAGAAGGGCATCGTCTTCGCGGCCTACCTGAAGCTGCTGATGCCGGTGATCATCGTGCTGCCCGGCATCGCCGCGGTGGTGCTTGCGCCCAACCTCGTGCGCCCCGATCAGGCGTATCCGACCATGATGCGGCTGCTGCCGCCGGGCATCCTGGGGTTGGTGTTCGCCGCGCTGATCGCCGCGATCATCGCGTCGACGGCGTCGAAAATCAACTCGATCGCGACGATCTTCACGCTCGATATCTATGCCAAGCAGCGGCGTCTGCCGACCCAGGCCGAGAACGCGACCGGCACTGCGGCGAACGAGCGGCGGCTAGTGCTGGTCGGGCGGGTGTGTGCGGCGGTCGCGATCGTGCTGGCGATGATCACCGCGCGGCCACTGCTCGGCAAGTCGGATCAGGCCTTCCAATACATCCAGGACTATACCGGCTTTTTCACACCGGGAATCGTCGTCATCTTCCTGCTCGGACTATTCTGGCGGCGCGCCACCGAAGCGGGCGCGTTGACCGCCGCGATCGTCTCGTTCGGCGGCTCGCTAGCACTGAAGTATGCCGCGCCCGACCTGCCGTTCATGAACCGCATGTCGATCGTCTTCGCCGCCGCACTGGCGCTCGCTATCGTGGTTTCGCTGCTGCGCCCTCAAACGGCTGCGTCGAATCGCATCGAGACCCGCGGGGTTGGCTACGCGACCTCGCCGAGCTTCAACCTGCTCGGCGCGGGCGTAATAATGATCCTGATCGCACTGTACGCGACCTGGTGGTGACCGCGGGCTCGCCGCCGCCGGTCGCACGCCATCCCGTCCGGGCTTGACCCGCCCCGGCATCCGTTCCATGCGGCGCCGAACACCCGCGGGAAGCTTGATGACGCCGTTCCGACTGTCGATCCTCGCGGCCCCGCTCGTCGCAGCGCTAGCGCTGGCCGCGTCCGCCGTTGCCGAGCCGTGGGCGACGCCGGGTGACACGCGGCTGCGGTCTGACCTCGAGCTCGTCGCCAACGCCGGGCTGCTCGACAATATCACGACTCAGTGGCCGATCCCGTGGGACGGCGTACTCGGGCGTTTGCAGGATCCGGCCGCCTATGCCGCCCAGCCTCGGTATATCCGGGAGGCCGCCACGCGCCTGGTGGCGCAGGCGCTCGCGGCGTCGGCGACAGACCATGTCCGGCTTGGGGCGACGCTCGACGGGACCAATCAGCCGAACAGCGTCCGCGGCTTCGACGCGCAGGGTCGTGGTCGCGTCACTACACAGGGCATCGCCGACTGGAACAGCGAGAACATCTATGTCCATGTTGCAGCGGGCGTGCTCACCGACGCTCAGGAAGCGGCCGGGCACATCGATCGCAACAAGCTGCGGATCGCGCCCGACGGCAGCTATGTCGCCCAGCGCATCGGCGGCACCTTGCTCTATGCCGGCTATGTCCCGCACTGGTGGGGGCCGGGCTGGAGCACCGCGCTGACGCTGTCGACCAACGCGCGGCCGTTCCCGCAGGTCGGGCTGACCCGGATGAGTTCGTCGCCGTTCGCCAGCCGCTTCCTTCGCTGGCTCGGCCCATGGCGGTTCGAGGTCGGGGCCGGTCTGCTCGACGATCAGCGCCTCGCGACGCACAGCCTGTGGGACGGCATCCGCTTCACCTTCAACCCCGCCAAGGGACTCGAGATCGGCGGCGCGCGAACGCAGATTTTCTGCGGCCGCGGCCATCCTTGCAACGTCTACAAGGCGGTCTTCAACCTCAGCAACAACGATGCGCATCCGAGCATCAGCTCGTCGCAGGGCGAGTTCGACGTCCGCTGGACGAGCCATCTCTGGCATCACCCGTTCAGCGTCTACACGCAGATCATGAACGAGGATTCGAGCCCGATCCGCCACTCGTTGAGCAGTCATCTGATCGGCGCGACAACATGGCTGCCGGTCGGCAACAACACCGCTCGGATTACCGCTGAATATGTCAGCAGCATCTCGACATTCGATATCT
>JAYTHJ010000119.1:0-5600 GCA_043732725.1 Sphingomonadaceae bacterium
GATCACTTCGGCGCGCGCCGAAGGATAGCGCGGCGGCCGCAGCAGGCACGCCCCGCAGGTCGTGCCAAGGCCGTGGTCGACCTCAAACGGCATGCCGCAGGCGATGCACATCGGCGCGCTGATGAAGCGCAACTCCCCCCAGCAATCGCCGCAGAAGCTGCCGACGACGGCGACAACCGTCCGGCACGCCGGACAGCGTTGCGGCAGCTGGACGTCGAAGAACCAGTTGAGCGCCTTGCCGGCGTGGTGCGCATCCGAGCGAGCGTCAGGCGTCCAAGCGTGACGCTTCGAGGGTGCGAGTGCCGCTTATTCGCCGCAGCTTGGGCGCTTGGCAGCCGCGCGCCAGCCCGGCATGACGGGGCCGCGATGTCCGATCCCGCCGAGCCCTTCGACCGCCGCGCCCGCCGCCAGCGCCGCGCCCGCGCCGCCGCAAGCTTCGGCGCGTACGCTTTCCTCAAACGCGCCGTTGCCGCCGAGCTCGCCGAGCGCGTCCACGAGCTCGGCATCGGCTTCGCCTGCGGGCTCGACCTCGGCTGCCACGACGCGCGGGTCGGCGACTTCGCGGCGTGGTCGGTGGGGCTCGATCCGGCGCTGGCGTTTGCCGCCGCCGCGGGCGGTCCCGCCGTCGTCGCCGACGAAGACCGCCTGCCGTTCGCCGACGCGAGCTTTGACGTGGTCGTCTCGGCGCTGGCGCTGCACGGCGTCAACGATTTGCCCGGCGCGCTGATCCAGGTGCGGCGCGCGCTGCGACCAGGCGGGCTGTTCATCGCGGCGCTATTCGGCGGCGTCAGCCTCGGCCAGCTGCGCCGCGACCTGATCGAGGTCGAGAGCGCGCTGACCGGGCGGGTCGCGGCGCGGGTGTCGCCGATGGTCGACGTGCAGGCGGCCGCCGGGCTGCTGCAGCGCGCCGGCTTCGTCATGCCGGTGGTCGACGTCGCGACGCTGTCACTGCGCTACGCCAGCGCCACGAAGGCGCTCGCCGACCTGCACGGTATGGCCGAGGGCAATATCCTGATCCAGCGCGAACCGCTGCGCCGCGCCGTGCTCGCCGAAGCGGCAGCTCGGTTCGAGGCCCGCGCCGGGGCGGACGGGCGCACCGTCGTCGAGGTCGAAGTGCTAACGCTGACCGGCTGGGCTCTGGGCGGCGACGGCGCGGCGCTCGGCGAAACAATGCGGGCGCGGTTTTGAGGGTGCAGGCGGAGCGTTCCCTTACCCTTGCGAGGCGGGCGAGAGACACGCCGCTTGGCGGGGATGCGTGGGGGTGTGTTGGGACAGAGGCCAACGGTCGCCGAAGTCGCACCTCGGTCCTCCCTGCAGGGGGTAAAAAATAGGCGACTCGACGATGGCCAGATTGCCAGTCGTTATCGGCCAAAACCGGTGAAACCGGTGACACGTCGCGACAAAACGCACTAGTTTGGACGGTAGACAACGCCACTGAGGCGTTCGCCCCACGATGCGAGCAATACGAAGCGCAAAATCTGGGCGTGGATCATCAATAAATATTGACCGGTACGGTTCATTTTATCGAGCGCTGCTTCTCTCACGGCGCGGGAGGGCAAGAGACACGCTGCTTGGCGTTGCCCGGATAGGATTTTTCGGGGCGTCAGCTCGCTTCACCGAACTCCCACAGCCGTCCCCGCAAAGGGGACGGGAAACGTCGTCGTTCGCGAATGAGAACGCCTTCGTGGATTGCGCCGCCAAAAGACTCGCAAGCTGCCTTTACGCCATGCCCGTCTTCATAGCCCGCCATTGCCCTCGACCGCGCCACCCCGCTACGCCACCGGCCATGACAGCTCCCATCCTGCTCTTCGACTCAGGCGTCGGCGGGCTCTCCGTCCTCGCCCCGATCCGCGCCGCGCTGCCGCACGCCGGCATCGTCTACGTCGCCGATAACGGCGGTTTCCCGTACGGGACCAAGGCCGAGGCCGAGATCGCGGCGCGGGTGCCGGCGCTGCTCGGGCGGCTGGTCGAGCGGTATCGCCCGGCGCTAGTGGTAATCGCGTGCAATACCGCGTCGACGATCGCGCTCGGGCCGGTACGAGCGGCGCTCGACGTGCCGGTGGTCGGCACGGTTCCGGCGATCAAGCCGGCGGCGGCGCTGTCACGCGCGCGCGCGATCGGGGTGCTCGGCACCACAGCGACGGTGCGCCAGCCCTATGTGGACACGCTGACGGCCACGTTCGCCGCCGATTGCGTCGTGCTGCGCCACGGCTCGGCGCGGCTTGTCGAGTTCGCCGAGGCCAAACTGCGCGGGCGGACAACGCCGCTGGCGGACTATGCCACAGAGCTGGCGGGGCTGCTCGGCCAGCCGGGGGGCAGCGCGGTGGATACGGTGGTGCTGGCGTGTACGCACTTCCCGCTGATCGCGGCCGAGCTGGCGGCAGCGGCGGCGGCGCTGGCGCTGGCGAAGAAGGGCGCGGCGGGCCCGCTGCGCTTCGTCGACGGCGGTGCCGGAATCGCGCGGCGGGTGGTGCACTTGCTGCGCGATGTCCAATGGAGCCCGGAGGTATCCGGTACGGCGGTGTTCACTGCCCGGCATGCCGACGTTGACGCCTTGATGCCTGCGCTCCACAGCTACGGCCTTGCTGGGCTCGATTATCTTTGAGCGACGGCGCTGGCTGTGAGCGAAAGCTCAGGTTGCCCGAGCAAGCCAATCTGATGGAGAACACATGACCGACATCGCCGCCCAGCCTGCCAACGATGACCACGTCCTTTTCGAGCGCCGCGGCCGCGCGCTGATCATCACGCTCAACCGCCCGGCGCAGCTCAACGCGCTCACGCGCGGCATGTGCGACCGTATCCAGCAGGCGCTGTACACCGGCATGGCGGACGCGGACGTGGCGCTGGTCATCGTCGAGGGCGCGGGCGAGCGGGCGTTCTGCGCGGGCGGCGATGTCATCGGCATGTACCATGCGGGGCGCGCCGGCAGCACCGCGTGGGAGGACTTCTTCCACGACGAATACCGCATGAACCAGACCGTCGCGGTGTACCCCGACCCGTACGTCGCGCTGCTCGACGGGGTGACGATGGGCGGCGGCGTCGGGCTGTCGATCCACGGGCACTATCGCATTGTTACGGAACGCACATTATTCGCCATGCCCGAGACCGGCATCGGGTTGATCCCCGACGTCGGCGGAACCTTTGCGCTGCCGCGGATGCCGGGCGAGATCGGCACCTGGGTGGCGCTGACCGGGGCCCGGCTGGAGGCGGCGGACTGCGTGTATGCGGGGATCGCGACGCATTATGTGCCTAGCGAGCGGCTGCCGCTGCTGCGCGAATTGCTCGCCGACGGCAGCGAGCCCGTCGACGCGGTCCTGGCGACGCTGCATGTGAATCCCGGCGAGGCCCCGCTAGCGGCGATGCGCGACGCAATCGACTTCCACTTCGGGCACGATAGCGTCGAGGCGATCCAGGCGAGTCTGGCCGAGGGCGACGAGTGGGCACTGGCGCAGCACGCGACGATCGCGCGGATGTCACCGACGTCGTTGAAGTTGACGCTACGGGCGCTGCGGCTCGGCGCCGGGGAGAGCATCGAGGCGGCGCTGCGGACGGAGTACCGGGTGGTGTGCGAGATCAAGCACGGGCATGACTTCTACGAGGGCATCCGCGCGCAGCTGATCGACAAGGACAAGGCCTCGCGCTGGTCGCCGGCGACGCTTGCCGAAGTCGACGATACCGGGCTCGACCGATATTTCGAGGCTCCGGCGGGTGGCGACCTGAATTTCGACTGAGATCGGATCAACGCGGCGTCACCGCCAGCGCGAGATCGCTGCGCAGCGGAACAGCGGGAATGTCGAGCGCCGGACCAGCGGCGTGCAGCTGCAATCGCTGCATGACGGTGCCGGTCAGCGTGTCATAAGCGTTGCCAGATACTCGCCGGGCTGCATGTTCGGAACGATCATGGTAATCGTCAGCGCCGCCGCGTCGCTCGCCACCCGGCCGTCGCGCCCCAGCGTATCGGTGCGCAGCATCCAGACGACCGATTGGTAGCCGTCGCTGCACCCGAAGCTCGTGACGCCGGGGTGCGATACCTGCAAGCCGTCGCTGACGTTCTTCCGCCGGAACGCCGTCCAGTCGATCAGCGGCAGAAAGCTGGCGAGCGCGCGCTGCGCCTCGCGCATCCCCGGCGTCAGGCTGTGCGGCTTGCGGTTGGGCCACCGCATGCCGCCACCGGCGCCGCCGCTGGCGAGGTGAGCCCACTGCATGTGGCGGAAATATTCGTCGTCGAACACGGCCGGGAGACTGCGGCGCTTGTCCTTGAATCGGTGGATCGGGCCGTGTTTCGAATCAAACACCGGGCGGCCTTCGCCGGTCTCCAGCACCGCGGCGCGGATCAGCTTGGCGGTCGCCAGCGCCGGCGCGACGGTGTCGCTGGGGTCGTCGATGGTGGCGTAGTCGTACAGATGCGTGTTGGCGAAATCGAGCGCCGGATGACGGAAGATCGGCTCGGAAAGTTCGGGATGCTTCAGCAGCTCGGGGCCGAAGATCGACACCGTCTGCAAATGCGCCCGGCCGTGCGTCGCGGTCTCGCGCGCCCGCAGCCACGGGCCGACATCGTCGATGAACGGCATGAACACCGTCGGATCATCATCGCCATACGCCGGATGCATCTCGTTCCACAGATCCCAAGCGAACAGCAGCGGGCTGCCGCCCCAGCGGTCGCTCGCGAACGCCAGTCGCGCCTTGATCGCGGCGCGCGCCGCCGGGCTGGTCAGCAGCGCACGGCGGCTCGCGCACAGCCCGCCGTTCGCCTTGTTGTACGGGTGATGGCGCCAGCGCATCCACATGAAATAGGTGTCGTACGGCGTCAGCAGCACATACAGCCCGACGCGCTCGAGCAGCCTGAACAAATCGTCCCATAACTGCACCATTGCCGGCACGAAGCGCCCCGCCGGGCGCTCGAAATAGCGGTGCTGCCCCTGCGCATATTCGAGCATCAGCCGCAGGCAAGTGACGCCGTCCGCCTTCAGCCAGCTCAGATGCGCCTCGACCCCGGCGAGATTGCGACGCCGGAACAACCCCGCCAGCTCGGGCCAGCTGATCGCATCATTCTGACCGATCGGCGTCCACGACGCACCGGTGTCGGTGAGGAAATACGGGATACCGGGACGGGTGGTGATCCACGGCAGCTGACGCGCCTCGCCAGCTGTCGCGCCAGTATTCTCGTCAACTTGGCTCATGCCTCGCCGCCACGTCTTTGTCGGTCAGCGTCAATACCGCCGAAGTCGAGGAACGCCGCCGTTTCCGCAAAGGTCGCCACCGCGCGCCAAATAAGCTATGATGTACAAATTGTTAACATACGGGGGACGTCTTGAACGCCAACAAGGCACTCTGGGAAAAGGGCGATTTCACGCAAATCGCAGCAAGTATGCGCGATAGCGGCACGGCGTTGGTCGCGAGCCTCGGGTTGACGAGCGGAGAGCAGGTGCTTGATCTCGGCTGCGGCGACGGCACGACCGCGCTGCCCGCAGCGCAAGTCGGCGCGGAGGTGCTGGGGATCGATATCGCCAGTAACCTCGTGGCAGCCGGCAATCGGCGCGCGGTCACGGCGGGTCTCGCCAACCTGCGGTTTCAGGAAGGCGATGCGTCCAACTTGAGCG
>JAYTHJ010000120.1:0-5564 GCA_043732725.1 Sphingomonadaceae bacterium
AATGCCGCAAAGCCCGCCGTAAAAATTATTGCCGAAAATGCGCCGCCGAGACTGTTCACGACACCGGCAACCGAGACCGCCGCGGTAAAGCACGCCGACTCGTGGCGGGTTCAGCTCGGCGCGTTCAGCCAGCGCCAGCTGGCTGATGCCGCTTGGGCGCAAATCAAGAGCAATGTCACAGCCGGCGTCAAACCGATCTTCGCCACCGACGGCCCGGTAACCAAGCTTCAGCTCGGGCCCTATTCGACCCGCGAGTCGGCGCGGAGCGCGTGCGCCATGCTGTCCGTGGCCGGGCGGGCGTGCTTCGTCACGGCGGGCTAGCCTCCGTCGATCCGCCCCGTCTTCGGGGGGTGACGCGCCCTTGCGCGACGGAGGGAAATTCGGGCGTGTGGCACGTCCCTCCATCGCACCCAAGAGGTGCGGCCCCTCCCCGAAGACAGGGAGGACTTTAGCCTCACTCTATGCCGCCACCCGCACCTCGACCCCCGGCCACTGCGCCCACAACGCGTCAGCCCGCTTCGCCGCCGTGATCGCTGCCGCATGTTTCACCGGCCCGAAGCCGCGGACGCTCAGCGGCAGCGTGGCGATCTCGACCGCCAGCGCCGCGTTATGCGTTTCCAAGCCCGTCAGCAGCCGCTCGACCGTCGCCTCATAGTCGGCGATGGCGGCGCGCTCGCCGCGTCGCTCGGCGCTATAGCCCAGCGGATCGAACGCGGTGCCGCGCAGGACCTTGAGCTTGGCGAGCACCCCGAAGACGTTGAACACCCACGGCCCGAAGCTGTACTTGCGCGGGCGGCCGGTGGCCGGGTCGGTGCGCGCCAGCAGCGGCGGCGATAGCTGGACGCGAGGGCGCACCTCACCTGCGAACTGCGCCGCAAACGTCGCCTTGAAGCGTCCGTCGCTGTACAGCCGCCCGACCTCATATTCGTCCTTATACGCCAGCAGCTTGTAGTAACTGCGCGCCACCGCCCCGGTCAGCTGCTCGTTACCCGCGGTCCGAACGCGCTCGACCAGCGTCGTAAACCGCGCCGCATAGGCTGCATCTTGATACGCGGTCAGGTCCGCCACGCGCCGCCGCAGCATCTCGTCGAGCGTCGTCGCGGGCGGCTCGATTGCCGGACCGTGCGCCGCCTCGACCATCGCGCTAACCGTCTGCGGCGAGTGCGCCAGCAAGCGACCGAGCGCGAACGCCCGCTGGTTGAACGGGATCGCGACGCCGTTGAGCTCGATCGCCGCATCGACGCTGGCGAGGTGGAGCGGGATGAGGCCCTGCTGCCACGCATAGCCCATCATCAGGATATTCGCGCCGACGGCGTCGCCGAGCAGCGCCGTCGCCACCGTGTCGGCGGCGACGAAATCGCAGGCGTTGGGATTCGACGCGCCGCGGATGGCACGCTCGACCGCCTTCGAGCGGAAATCGAGATCGCGGTTGCGGACGAAGTCGGCGGTCGGCGCGATGTCGCCGTTGGCGACCACGGCGGTACGGGTCGGTATCATCAGCGTCTGGCACGCCTTGTCGGCGGCGACGACAGCGTCGCAGGCGAGCACGAGATCGGCACCACCCGCGATGATGCGCGGTGAGGTCAGGTCGCTGTCGTGTGCCGCCAGCCGGACATGCGAGTAAACCGCGCCGCCCTTCTGCGCGAGCCCGGCCATGTCGGCAGTGGTCGACGCCAGCCCCTCGATGTGGCCCGCGGTGCCGAGCAGTGCCGAGACGGTCAGTACGCCGGTACCGCCGATTCCAGTGACCATGATGTTATAGCCATGCCCCGCCGCCGGGATACGCGGCTCGGGAACGCCGGTCAGGTCGATGTCGGCGGCCTTGGCCTTGCGGATGGTCGCACCCTCGACGGTGACGAAGCTCGGGCAGAAGCCCTTGAGGCAGCTATAGTCCTTGTTGCAGCTCGACTGGTTGATCCGGCGCTTGCGGCCGAACTCGGTCTCGAGCGGTTCGATCGAGACGCAGTTCGACTGCACCGAGCAGTCGCCGCAGCCTTCGCACACCGTGCTGTTGATGAAGATCCGCTGTGCCGGATCGACGAGCGTCTGGCGCTTGCGGCGGCGGCGCTTCTCGGCGGCGCAGGTCTGGTCGAAGACGATCACAGTGCAGCCCGGCGTCGCCGCGAGTTCGTCCTGGATCGCCGGTAACGCCGAGCGATCGAGCAGCCGTACGCTGGCGGGCAGCTTGACGCCTTCGTAGCGGGTCAGGTCCTCGGTCAGCACGACGACCTTCTTGGCGTTTTCGGCGACCATCTGCTGCGTGATCTGGTCGACCGAAAGCTCGCCATCGATTCGCTGGCCGCCGGTCATCGCGACCGCATCGTTGTACAGGATCTTGTAGGTGATGTTGACGCCCGCCGCGATCGACTGACGGATCGCCAGCAGGCCGGAGTGGAAGTAAGTGCCGTCGCCGAGGTTGGCGAACACGTGCTTTTCGGTGGTGAACGGAGCTTCGCCGACCCAGGTGACGCCCTCGCCGCCCATTTGCGTGAAGGTCTCGGCGCGGTCCATCCACAACGCCATGATGTGGCAGCCGATGCCCGCCATCGCGCGGCTGCCCTCGGGCGGCTTCGTCGAGCTATTGTGCGGGCAGCCCGAGCAGAAATAGGGACTGCGCTTGATTGGCACCTGATACGCGGCGGATTTCGCGTCCTGGTCGTTGAAGAACGCCAGCCGTCCGCGGATCGCATCGGTGTCGTAGTATTTCTGAATACGCGCTGCGACGACGTGCGCGATCGTGCCAGGCGTCAGCTCGTTATCGGGCGACAGCAGCCAGTTACCGTCCTCGTCGTGCTTGCCGACGACGCGCGGGCGCACCGCCTCGCGCCAGTTGTACAGTTGCCAGCGCAGCTGATGCTCGATGAACTCGCGCTTTTCCTCGATGACGAGGACCTCTTCGAGTCCCTCGGCGAACGACCGGATGCCGTCGGGCTCGAGCGGCCATGGCATGCCGACCTTGTACACCCGTAGTCCGATGCTCGCGGCGAGCTCGGCATCGATGCCGAGCTCGGACAGCGCCTCCATCGTATCGGCGAACGCCTTGCCGGTGGTGACGATACCAAAGCGCGGCCGCGGCGTATCCCACACGACGCGGTCGATGCCGTTCGCCTTGGCAAACGCCAGCGCGGCAAAGCCCTTATAGCGCTGCAGCCGCGTATCTTCCTCGCGCCAGACGTCGTTGACGCGAATGCCGACGCCGCCCGCCGGGAAGTCGAACGGCGGCAGCACGATGCGGCGCTGCTCGTTGGCCAGATCGATCGTCGCCGAGGTCTCGACGGTGTCGGCCGTCGCCTTGAAGCCGACCCACGTCCCGGCGAAACGCGACATCGCAATGCCGAGCAAACCGTATTCAACATATTCATGCACCGACGACGGCGACAGGAACGGAACGAACGCCGCCTGAAAATTATGGTCGGACTGATGCGGCAACGTGCTCGACTTGGCGCCGTGGTCGTCGCCGACGATCGCCAGCACGCCGCCATGCGGGGCGGTGCCGGCGGCATTGGCGTGCTTCATCACGTCCATGGCGCGGTCGAGGCCCGGACCCTTGCCGTACCAGATGCCGAACACGCCATCGACGGTCGCACCGGGGCGCATCCCGACATGCTGGCTGCCCCACACCGCCGTCGCGCCGAGCTCCTCGTTGATGCCCGGAACGAAGACGATGTTCTCGGCATCGAGCAGCTTCTTGGCGCGCCACAGTTCCTGATCGTAATTGCCCAGCGGCGAGCCGCGGTAGCCCGAGATGAAGCCGCCGGTGTTGAGCCCCGCCGCCCGGTCGCGGGCGCGCTGCACAAGCGGCAGCCGCACCAGTGCCTGCAGCCCCGACAGGAACACCCGGCCTTCGGTGAACTTGTATTTGTCGTTAAGTGAAACCGGACTGAGGCCAGCAACCATCGCGTACACTCCCCAAAAGTAGGTCAGTGATACTGCCCTTTAAGCGGCGGCGCAAGGCGAACGCGTCGCATGGAATCAGGGTTTCGCGGCTAGGGTCGCTCATCGATCCGCGTAGGTGTAGGATAATGCGGCGGCCAATGTAATTTCCGTCGCGTCGCACTTGCCTGATTGGCAGTTTGCAATCGGTGGGCGGTCCTGTTCCCGGGAATCGACGATCGACAGTAGCCGCCGATTATCGGCAATCGCTTGACAAATGTACCAGAACGGCTAATATAGCGGTGCGGCAAATTTGAGTTACCAGATTATTGACGCGACCGAATTGGGCGTCTCGAAAGAGTCGCAAAAACGGGATTGGGCGGGTCGCACTCAATCGAGGTGAGCCTCGGCGAGAGCGGTTGACGTCAGAAATGTCGCGTAATCCCGACGCACAGCTCGATCGCCGCAGTGGCGCGCGTAATGCCGGCATTCGCGCCGGCGTCGAGCTGCAGGTTCAGCGCGCGCGGCGGCTGCCAGACGAGATTGAGGTCGAGCGAGGCTTGCGTCGTCGGCAGCGACACATCGGCGTCGCGGCTCGCCGACGTTTCGACGCTGGTAGTTGAGGCGCCAAACGGCCGGCCGCCGCGGACCCGGCGGCAATGAGCATCGCCGCGGACCCGGCGGCGATGAGCATGATAACGGCGATCGATCGGCAACCCATATGACTTGCTGGCTGACTCCGATCATAGTTGCACCGTTTGGCTCCGGTGCTATACACCCCCGCTTCCGCGCGGGCGTGGCGGAATTGGTAGACGCGCTTGGTTTAGGTCCAAGTATCGTAAGATGTGGGGGTTCGAGTCCCTTCGCCCGCACCAAGCCGCCGCCGCTATGGATAGCCGCCGACCCAGATGAAAGTATGACATGCGCATTGCCGAAACGCTGAACGAGGGTTTGAAGCGCGAGTATAGCGTCCACATTTCGGCGAGCGACCTTGCCGCCAAGGTCGATGCGCAGCTCGGCAAGGTCGCCGGCCAGATCAAAATGCCGGGCTTCCGTCCTGGCAAGGTGCCGCTCAACCTCGTCCGCAAGATGCACGGCGCGCAGCTGCGCGGCGAGGCGCTGCAGGCGGTCGTCGAAGAGAGCATGCAGCAGCTGATCAGCGAGCACGCGCTACGCCCGGCGATGCAGCCAGAGGTCAAGCTCGACTCGGTCCCTGCCGATGGGGCCGACGTCGACTTCACGGTCGCGGTCGAGGTGCTGCCGACGATCGCGACGCCGCAGATCGACGGCATCACGCTCGAGAAGCTCGTTGTCGAGCCCGGCGATGCCGAGATCGACGCGGCGGTCGAGCGACTGGCAACGCAGCAAAAGAGCTTCGAGCCGGCGGCCGAGGGTCATGCCGCAGCGACCGGCGACGTCGTCGTCATGGATTTCGAGGGCCGCACCGACGGCGAGCTGTTTGACGGCGGCAAGGGCGAAGGCATGCGTATCGAGCTCGGCTCGGGCGGGCTGATCCCGGGATTCGAGGACCAGCTGATCGGCATTGCGATCGGCGACGAGCGGACGATCAAGCTGACGTTCCCCGCCGATTACAACGTCGCCTATCTCAAGGGCCGCGAAGCCGAATTCGCGGTCAAGGCAACCGCGATCGAGACCGCCAAGCCGGTGGTCATCGACGACAGTCTCGCGAC
>JAYTHJ010000121.1:0-1577 GCA_043732725.1 Sphingomonadaceae bacterium
AAGCCGGGCCAGTCGAGCGCGTCGCACAGCCCTGACGCCGCGGCGGCGACCAGCGGAAACAGCCCCGGCGGCGACAGCACCAGCGCCGGGCTGCAGCTCAGCAGCTGCGTCCGGATCTGCTCGATATAGGCGTCGCGCCCGCCGAACGAGGTCGGCAGCGGCAGCGGCGTCGGCAATGCGCCCGCATAGACCGCGCCGAAGAACAGCGCGACGAACTCGGCCGAGGTCTCGGCGATCAGCGCGACGCGGTCGCCGGGCTCGATCCCAGCGGCGAGCAGCCGCCCGGCGTGCGCCAGCGCGTCGGTCCGCAGCTCGGCGTACGGGTAGGCCCGGGCGAGCGTCGCGCGTGCATCGAAGAAGTTGAGCCCGCGCCGCCCCAGCGCCGCATAGTCGAGTGCTTCGCCGAGCGTCGCGAAATCGCCGCTGCGACGGCGCAAACGGTCGCGCGTCGGAGTCGGCACGCCTACGGGTGCTGGCGCCGGAAAGACGAGTGCGGCGGTGGTCGTCTGCGACAAGCTTACGTCTCCCTGCCGTTCATCCTATCGTCCGAGCGCAGCATACATACAAATTGCGCACTTGCTGCGCCTATGTCGATGCCGCACGTTCAAAATCCGACGTGATAGTGGCAGCAACGTGGCACAGCAGCGCAAAGGCCCTCCGGTACCGCCGCCACCGCTCGATCCCGAGCGGCTGCGGGCGCTGGCGCTGCGCTATGTCGAGCGCTTCGCCACCTCCGAAGCGAAGCTGGCACGCTATCTTCACAGAAAGTTATACGAGCGCGGCTGGGGCGGCGACGCACAGCCGCCGGCGGCTGTGCGGATCGAGGCCTTGGTCGCCAGCCTCGTCGGCTTGGGCTATGTCGACGACCGTGCCTTCGGCGAAGCGCGGACCCGCGGCCTGAGCCGCCGCGGTTTCGGCCCGCGCCGCGTCACCGCCGACCTCGGTGCCGCCGGGCTCAAGCGCGAGCTCACGGCTGAATTGGCAGAGACCGTCGACGCACAAGTCGCCGCCGAGCGCTTCGCCGAACGCCGCCGCTTCGGCCCGTACGACCATTCGCCGCCCGACCCCGACCGCCACCGTAAACAGGTCGCGGCAATGTTGCGCGCCGGACATGGGTACGATGTCGTGCGCAGGGTGCTTGCGGGTGCGGTCAGCGACGGCGATGATGGATTCGGGAACGACGCGTGACGCCAAACGGGGAATGCAATGTTCAAGCCGCTAGCGATATTGAAGCCGATGTTCGCCGCAGCGCTGCTGCTCGGGGCGCTGCCCGCCGCCGCCATGCCGCCGGCGATCTTCACCGATCCGCCGCATGATGCGGCGCATCCGGCGCGGCTCGAGGTGCTTCACATCCCGAGCGGAGTTGTCGAGATCGATGGCGTCGCCTATCTCGCCGCCGGGGCAGGACCGCACCCGACGCTGGTGATCTGCCACGGCTGGCCCGGCAACGAGAAGAACCTCGATCTCGCCCAAGCCGTGCGCCGAGCCGGCTGGAACGCGGTGACGTTCAACTACCGCGGCAGCTGGGGCAGCCCCGGCGCGTTCCGCTTCGCGCACAACCCCGAGGATGCCGCTGC
>JAYTHJ010000122.1:0-1576 GCA_043732725.1 Sphingomonadaceae bacterium
GCTTCCATGTGGCTCTGGTCGCGCTGGGTGGCGAGCGTCCGCCCGAGATAGTCGCGGGTCGCTGGCTGTTCGACGTCCGTCGCGACGCCGGGGAGAACGAAGGCGTTCTTGTCGGCATAGAGGTTGATCGTCGTATAGGCGTGGAAGTCGATTGGGTCGGGGCAGGCGACGAACGCGCCGTTGTACATCTCGGGGTAGAAGACCTGAGTTGCCATTGCCTCCCAGCCGCCGGTTGAACCGCCGTAGGCGAAGCGTGCCCAACCTTTGCCGATCCCGCGGAAATGTGACTCGACATACGGGATTAGCTCCTGATTGATGGCATCGCCGTACGGCCCAAGGTTTGCCGAGTTCACCGCGTAGCTGTCGTCGTAATACGGGTTGGCGTGCTCGATCTCGACGACGAGAAATCGCGGGAAGTCCTTCGCCGTCCATTTCTGGAAGTTCGCATAGGCCTCCGCCTGCTGGATGCGGTTGTAGCCGGCGAGGTGGAAGCGGTCGGAATAATCGGGCTTGAGGTCGGGGTCGGGCGGGGTTTCGCGCCACGCGTCGATCCCGCTTTCGGGGAAGTGGCCATGGTTGACCATCAGCGGGAAGCGCGCTGCCGGGTGGCTATCGTATCCCGCCGGCAAGAGGACATAGGCGCCAAGGAACATCGGCCGGCCCCACCAGCGCGTCAGCAGCGCGCTCTGGATGCGGATGTGCTTCACAAACGGTGTGTCGGTGACCGGCGCGATTGGCGGGACGACGTGATCGAGCGCCAGCGTCACCGCCGCCATACCGGGTCCGACATGGATTTGCTGTGGGGTCGAATAGAGGTTGCCGGGCTTGCGGTCCCAATGTTGCCCCTCGCCCTGGTCGGGGGGGAGCTTGACGACCGGGCCGCTGGCGCGATGGAACCGCTCGTAGCGGTTTAGCACCACCTGCACCGTATAATCGCCCGGCGGCACGCTCGACAGCTGCGCCACCGGCCAGCCGTTCCCGTCGCCGCCGCTCGAGACCGGCACGCCGGGGCGCATCGTGTCGACCGTGCGCCCGAAAATAAAAGGCGTCGCCAGCATCGCCTCGAGCTGTACCTGGAACCGCGGCTCGGGATCGGCGCGCGGCGATATGATCAGGACGAGCCGGCCATCGGCAGCGTGCGCCCCGGGCGGGATCATCGCCGAGATCGCAGCGACCGGCTGTGCCTCGGCCGACGCCGCGGGCGCCGACATCGCAAGTAGAGTTGCCAAAATAGTAGGTCGCATCGTTACCCCCGTTCCCGTCGGCAGCATCGCGCATGCGCGGCTCGGGCGCAAATCACTTGCTGTGATGATCGGCGGTCGCGAGAACCGCATTGCCAAGCCCGCCCGGGAGCTATCCGGTCCAATCAAGAGCGATTCTTACGGCGGCCGGAAGGAACGATGCAAGAGGCGCGTGTTTAGGCACAGTGGTGTGCAACCGGCTGCGTTCACCAAGTGGGCGAATGTGCACTCGGCTCCAGTGCTGGCATCTCGCGACGCTGCAATGTGCGGGCGATATTGGCGATTCTGGCACGGGCCTTCAGCCCCTTTGACCCCTAAACCAGCAGTCCATTGCT
>JAYTHJ010000123.1:0-1574 GCA_043732725.1 Sphingomonadaceae bacterium
TGACGGGTGACGTGTTGGGCTCGCTCAAATGCGATTGCGGCCCGCAACTGCGCGCCGCGGTTGCGGCGATCGCCGCCGATCCGCGCGGCGGTATCCTGCTCTATCTGCAGCAGGAAGGCCGCGGCATCGGGCTGATCAACAAGCTGCGAGCCTATGCGTTGCAGGATCAGGGACTGGATACCGTTGACGCCAATCTGCGGCTGGGCTTCGAGAGCGACGAGCGCGACTTCGCGGTCGCCGCGACGATGCTGCGCCAGCTCGGCGTCGGCGCGGTGCGGCTGCTCACCAACAACCCCGACAAGGTCGCCAGCCTGCAGGAGCACGGCATCGTCGTCGCCGCCCGCGTCGCGCACGCGATGCCCCCCAATCCGCACAACGCCGCCTATCTCGACACCAAGCGCGACCGCAGCGGGCATTATCTGTGAGCCCCGCACCGCTGATGGTCGACAGCGCGGCGCGGACGCTGACTGCGTTCGAGCTGACGATACCATGCGCGATCGGGCGCAATGGGGTGTGCGAAGCTGCGACGAAGCGCGAAGGCGATGGCTGCACGCCGCGCGGGACATTCCCGCTGCGCACCGCGCTGCTGCGGCCCGACCGGGTGCACGCACCCGCGACGGCGCTGCCGTGGCGATGGCTGCGTCCCGACGACGATTGGTCCGACGATCCCGTCGACCCAGCGTACAACCGCCCGGTCCGCCATCCACATTGCTGGTCCGCCGAGCGGCTGTGGCGCGACGACGGGGCCTATGACATCATCATCGTCATCGGCTGGAACGACGCGCCGGTGCGGCCCGGCGGCGGCAGCGCGATCTTCCTGCATTGCACCCCACCCGGCGGGACTCCGACGGCAGGGTGCGTCGCGATCGAGCGAGATGATTTGAGCGCGCTGCTCGATCGGCTGCGACCCGGCGCGACGATCACGATACGTTAGACTCGCGTTCTTTAGGAGCGGGCTGGGTTTTATTATGGCGGAACAGGCTCGAGGCGGTTCGGTCTGACCGAAATGTAAGTCTAGCCCCGCGCGCCGAACAGCGCACTGCCAACGCGCACCGCGGTCGCTCCGAGCATCACCGCGCTCTCGAAGTCCTCCGACATACCCATGCTCAGCTGACGCAGGCCATGCTCGGCAGCTAGCTTCGCCAGCAGCGCGAAGAACGGTGCCGCCTCGATCCCGGCCGGCGGAACCGCCATCAGCCCGACGACCGGCAGCCCGGCGGTGCGCGCGTGGTCGAGCAACTCCGTCAGCGCCGCGATCTCGCAGCCGCCCTTCTGGGCTTCCGCCCCGATGTTGACCTGGATGAAAAAGCTTGGCCGGCGGTCTTGCGCCGTCATCGCCCGCGCCAACGCATCGATGAGCGACGGGCGGTCGACGGCGTGGATCGCGTCGAAATTCGCCACCGCCTCGGCCGCCTTGTTCGACTGCAGCTGGCCGATCAGGTGCAGGCGCACATCGGGGTAATCCGCCCGCAGCGCCGGCCATTTCGCCAGCGCCTCCTGCACGCGATTTTCGCCGAACGAGCGTTGGCCGGCTTGCAGGAACGGCACGATCTCCGGCGCGCCGTAAGTTTTCG
>JAYTHJ010000124.1:0-1569 GCA_043732725.1 Sphingomonadaceae bacterium
GCGGCGGGTCGATGATTGGATCATGGCACGCCAGGCCTAGCCGAGAGCCATCGAGGTTGTGCTGAACCGCCCAGCGCCAGATTTGAAGAGTGCGTGTGAGTCGACGCAACCTGCCTCACGGTGGACTGGCATCCGCCAAAGCTGATCCTATCGATTGGCGTTGTCACTGTTCGTTTTACTAAAATTCGGCCGATCGCGATTGCCCCGCTCGAGTTTCCGGCCACAGCGCCTGAGCACGATCCCAACTTCCATGCTGCCGTTCAGCTGGTCCCAAGTAGCGATCGCTGCAAACGATTACCGTGCCGTGTCGCCCGCGTTCTTCGAGGCCGCCAGCTTATCAAACAGCCGCCAAGGCTTGTGCAAAGTCTGCAATCAGGTCGTCGGGATGCTCGACGCCGATCGAAACGCGGACCAGATTGTCGGTGATACCGAGTTCGGCCTTTCGCGTCTGTGCAACCGAAAGATGCGTCATCGCAGCCGGATGCGACGCGAGGCTTTCGGTGCCGCCGAGGCTAACTGCGAGTTTGACCAGCCGGAGGTGGTCCAGCAGGCGGAACGCTTCAGCCTCGCCCCCTCGGACAATGACTGAGAACGTCGAACCCGCACCGAGGCAATGGCGGCTGTAGATATCGTGCTGGCGGCTGCCGGGCTCGAGGAAGCCGAGATAGCCGACGCGCTCGACCTTGGAATGCTTGCGTAGAAATTCGCAGACGACCCGCGCGTTATCTCCGGCGCGGCTCATTCGCAACTCGAGGGTTTCAAGGCTGCGCAGCAGCATCCACGCGGTGTGCGGGTCGGTGATCGTCCCGATTATGTTGCGGGTCATCCGCACCGGCAAGATTGCCGCCTTGTTGCCAAGGACGCTGCCGGCGACGAGGTCGGAATGGCCGCCGACGTACTTGGTCAGCGAATAAATGACGAGGTCCGCTCCCTGCCGCAGCGGCTGTGCCCACAACGGCCCGAGGAAGGTGTTATCGATGATGATCGGCGGCCATTCGCCGTCTCCCAGCACCGCCGTGCGGGCGTCGCGCACCGCCTCGACGTCGACGAGCGCATTGGTCGGGTTCGCCGGGCTCTCGAGGTAGATTGCGGCGATCCTCCCCAGCGCCTTAGCTTCGCTCAGCTTGACTTCGATCTCGGACTGCGTCGCGCCAGCCGGGAAGTCGAGGAAGGTCACCTCCAGTCGCCCTAGGATGCGCGCGATCAGCGTCTCGGTCGCCGCGTATAACGGTGCCGAATGGACGATGACATCGCCCGGCCGGACCAACGCGAGGAAGGTCGTCGCGATCGCCGACATGCCACTTGAAAATACGAGCGCGTCCTCGGCGCCTTCCCACAGCGCCAACCGGTCCTCGAGAATCTCCTGGTTTGGGCCGTTGAAGCGCGAATAGACGAGCCCCTCGGCCCCGCCAGGGCGGATGCCGGTAATGCCCTCGAAGAAGCGCTTGCCTTCGGCAGCGCTTTCGAAAACGTAGGTCGATGTAAGAAAGATCGGCGGCTTGAGTGATCCCTCCGACAGCGCCGAATCGAAGCCGTAGCCCATCATCAGCGTCGACGGGTGGAGCTGGT
>JAYTHJ010000125.1:0-5510 GCA_043732725.1 Sphingomonadaceae bacterium
CGGACGCCCATCAGCGGCACGCGGATGCGTCCCACCCTCGGCTTGCGCAGCCGCCACAGCAGCTTGGCCCAGTTGAACGGGAACAGCCGCCCGCCGAGATCGCGTGTCAGCTCGTTGAGGTCGGGCAGCGCGATCATGAACGCCTGCGGCACGCCGTCGATCTCGGCGATCCGGATTAAATCCTCGTAGACGATCGGCTTCAACTTCTTGCCGACGTGCTCGACCTCGAGCGGCGTCAGTGGCACGGTACCCCAGTTCTTCGCCCACGCATCGTTCAGGATGTCGAGGATCAGCGCGGCTTCGGCAGCAAAGTTCGACTTGTCGACCTGGCGGATTTTGATGCGCCCAGCCCGCTCGCCGATGGCGACGATGCGCTGGACGGCGTCGGGGAACGGGCGGTCGGTCGGGCACTCATAGGTGTGCATGTCCTTGACCTTGGCGTAGCCGTGCGCCTCGATCAGCGCCGCGTAATAGCACAGATGGTGCCCCATCATCACGGTCGGCGGCTGGTCGAAGCCAGCGATCAAAAGTCCGGGTTCGTCCCAAATTGAGATGCTGAACGGCCCCTGCGCGCGCGTCATCCCCTGTTCGCGCAGCCAGCCCTCGGCCGTGTCGAGGAGCAATTGCGCGACTGCAGGATCGTTCTCGCATTCGAGCAAACCCCAATGGCCGAGCCCGACGGCGATGTGTGTCTGCACGAGGTCGTCGACCTGCGCCGAAATCCGCCCGACAACCTCACCGTTTCGCTCGACGAGCCACATCTTTAACCGCCCGTGACCGAACCACGGGTTGGTCTTGATCCCGTCGATCAGCTCGCGCGCTTCGGAGCGCAGCGGCGGCACCCAGTGAGGGTCGTTTGCATAAAGCCGGTACTGCAGCTCGACAAACCGGCGCCGGTCCGCTGCAGTGACTACCGGCGTAAGCTTGAGCGTCCCCCCCATGCCTTGCTCAGGCCGCGCGTCGTTCGGTGTCTCGCTGGCGCGGGTGCCCGGTGACGATGCCGCCCGACAGCTCGGCGACATAAGGGTAAAGCTCAGCGACGTCCTCAGTATAGCCAAGATTGAACACTGACGGGCTCTTAGCCGGGCGATCGGGGCGGTTGTACAGCGTCCCAAACAGCCGGTCCCAGCTGAAGTCCGTGATGCCGAAGTTGCCGGTCTCGTCGTGAAAGTGGTGCGACATATGCCGCGCCTTCATCGACACCAGCCACTTATTCTTAGGCTTGTACGACAGATGCTGGATGCAGTGGCAGAACTCGTTGAGCGCGGTCAGCACCAGACCGGTGGCAAAGCCAACCGCTGCGCCGCCGATGCCGCCGATCAAGAAGCCGGGTATCATCGTAAACAGCGCCACGGTCGGCAGCACGTTCCACGGCGCGCCGAGCAATACCTCGAGGCTGTTCGGGTCCTGGTGATGATCGTAGTGGATGCGCTTCCACGTCGGGGCGAGCAGCTTCGACTTCCACATCCAGCGGCCGTGCAGCACGAAGCGGTGCAGCACGTACCAGACCAGTGAAAACGCCGCCGCTGCAAAGACTGCGGCTCCGAGGCCGCGCAGCAAGGTGGTCGACAACACCGCCGCGACGATCGCCGCGACCAGCGCCAGCCCAAGATAGACCTGGATCGCGAGATGCTGGAAATAGGCGACGGCCAGCTCGCGCAGCGTCATCCGGTTGAGATGGTGCGACTTCGCCCAAATGCCCGAAGGCGCGTTCTCGACCAGCTTCATCGACCTGTTCCTTTCCGGCGCGGACGCCGTTCCGCTTAATTGCCGCATCAACGCACGATCGGCTTAGACGCTGCAACATAGCGATTAATGCGGCAGATTTAGGACGGGGCGGGGGCAACAACAGCGCCAAGATTTGTGCACGACGCGGTGCATGGTCGCATCAACTTAAAGCGGGCCAGCTGTTGGCTGTTAGAACAACAGTCCGACAGCAAAAGCTACCCTTCCGCCTTTGAACCGACCCTAAAGCGGGATGAGATGACTACCCTGGTTGAAACAATTGCAAGATTGCATTTTATTGTGCGTTCCGCCCAAGTTGGTCGGCTATCGACCTTAACTGTGACGGCCTGCGCTACTTCATCGTTCCGGCGACGGGTAGCAGCTCGTCACCTCAAGGAGCCTAGCCATGAAAACTACTCTTATGCTTGCAAGCGCCGTATTGCTGATGGGTGGCGCAGTTACTGCGCAGACCGCCGCGCCAGCGGATCAGACACCGGCTGCAGTGGTCACACCGGTCGTGCCCGAGCCGGTGCCGTCGGCGGCGCTCAGACCCGCGCCGCCAGTCGTCGCGGAACCCGATGGTCCGGTCACGAAAGCGAGCGGCAAATACGTCAGGGACGGCCGTCCCGCGACACGGACCGAGATCGCCAGCTATCAGAAGGCGAGCAAGTCGCGACCGATGTAAGCATTGTTACCGCGCCGTGTCCGCCCGACCGGCGCTGCAATAATGCGGCAGCTAATATCCCGGGCCGCTCAGCGGACCACTGGCGAGCGGGCGTGCGCCAGTGCCAGCGCGACGCACCGCTGCTCGGTCTCGGCTTGCACGATGCTGTAATTCGGCGTGGCGCAAACCTGATGCGCGGCGGTGTGCAACCGCCGGTCGAGCTCGCGGCGGCCGGCGGTGCTGCCGAGATCGATATCGGCATATGACACGGTGACGGTCGGTAACTGGTCGATACCGCGGGCCTGCGCCGGGGTCGCAACCGCGCCAAAACAGAGAAGGGCACCGACGGCGAGACCGGCGAAGCCAACGAAAGTGCGGCTGGCAGTATTGCTGAAACTGGTCATGTTGGTCTCCTGAAGCGAACCGCGAGACGATCTCGCGGCCCCTGCCCACCGCTTTGCATCAGCCGTGCCAACTTGTCCGATATCGCAAAATCAATAGATTAGGTGCAAAAACGCGCGTTAGTCGCCTGGGACAGCACCAACTTTTCGCAAGCTGCGCCAACAGGTCGCAAATCCGGCAAGGTCGCGCGTCACCGATAGCCGCTTGGCGTTCGAACCCCGCCGCCCTAGCTAAGCAGATAAGTTGCACGAAAGCCCGCCACAATGCCCGACTTCGACTACGACCTCTTCGTCATCGGTGCCGGCTCGGGCGGTACCCGCGCGGCGCGCATCTCCAGTGGTCACGGCGCGCGCGTCGGCATCGCCGAAGAACACCGCGTCGGCGGCACCTGCGTCATCCGCGGCTGCGTGCCCAAGAAGCTGCTGGTCTACGGATCGCATTTTGCCGAAGATCTCGTCGATGCGCGGCGCTTCGGCTGGGCGCTGAAGGACAAGGCGTTTGACTGGCCGACGCTGCGCGACAATGTGCTGACCGAAGTCGACCGGCTGAACGCGATCTATACGACGACGCTCGACAACAATCAGGTCGAGCTGCTGCACGGCCGTGCGACGCTTACTGATGCGCACACCATCGACATCGATGGGCGCAGCGTCACCGCCGACAAGATCTTGATCGCCACCGGCGCGCGCCCACTGCTGCCCGAGTTGCCGGGAGTCGAGCTCGGTATCACTTCGAACGAGGTCTTTCACCTTGACGCGCTGCCGTCGCGGCTGGCGATCGTCGGCGGCGGCTATATCGCCAACGAATTCGCCGGTATCTTCCACGAGCTCGGAGTCGAGGTGACGATCATCAATCGCGGCGACACGATCCTGCGCGGCTACGACCAGGCGTTGCGCGACCGGCTGATGCACATCTCGATGGCCAAGGGCATCAAATTTGCGTTCAACTGCAAGATCGAGCGCGTCGAGCGCCGCGGCAATGGCATCGCAATTATCGCCGAGGGCGAGGCACCTATCGAGGCCGACATGTTGCTGTGGGCGATCGGCCGCCGCCCCAATATCGAGGGTCTCGGGCTCGAAGCCGCCGGCGTCGAACTCAACCCCAGCCACGCCATCGCGGTTGACGGCGACAGCCGCACCAATATCGAGAACATCTATGCCGTCGGCGATGTCACCGACCGTATCCAGCTCACCCCTGTGGCGATCCGCGAAGGCCAGGCATTCGCCGACACGGTGTTCGGCAACAAGCCGTGGCAAGTCGACTACAGCTGTGTCCCGAGCGCCGCGTTCACCAACCCGCCGCTCGCGGGCGTCGGGTTGACCGAGAGCGAGGCGCGCAACGCTTATGGCTCGGTCAAGGTGTTCACCAGCGACTTCCGCCCGATGCGCAACGTGCTCGCCGGCCGCAACGAGCGAGCGCTATACAAGCTCGTCGTCGATGAAGCAAGCGACCGGGTGCTCGGTGCGCACATGATCGGGCCCGATGCGCCCGAAATCCTGCAGGCGCTGGCGATCGCGGTGAAAGCGAAGCTGACCAAGGCGCAATTCGACGAGACGGTGGCGCTGCACCCGACGATGGCCGAAGAGCTGGTTCTGATGCGGTGAAGCGCGGGTGTTTTAGGGCACTGCGACGGTAAACAGATAGACTGCGAAGATTGTCAGATGGACGGCACCCTGCAATACTGTAGAGCGGCCAGTCGAAAGCGATAGCGAGGCGGTGAACAGCGATAGCGCGAGCAGCACCGTGTCCTTCGGCGACAGCCCAAGCCTGAGCTGGAAGCCGGCAGTCAGCGCGAACACGGCGGCCGCTGGAATGGTCAAGCCGATCGAGGCGAGCGCTCCGCCGAGCGCAAGGTTCAAACTGGTCTGCAATCGGTTCGCATAGGCCGCACGGAGTGCCGCGAGACCTTCTGGCAGCAGCACGATAAAGGCAATCGTCACGCCGATGACGGCCTTGGGCAGTCCGTAGGCATCGACCGCCGTTTCAACATCGACGGCGAGGATCTTGCCGAGCAGGACCACTGCGACGAGGGCGAGGACGAGCAGTACCAAAGCACCGGCAGTCGTTGCAGCGCCCGGACGCGGCGCATGCTGCTCCTCGCCGAGCGTCCGAGGCAGGAAATAATCGCGGTGCCGGACGGTCTGCACAAGGACGAACGTCAGATAAAGCACCGCCGAGATCACTGCAACAAAGGCCAGCTGTCGGTCGGAGTAATAAGGCCCGGGCCGGGTTGTGGTAAAGTTGGGCAGCACCAAGGTCAGCACCATCAGCGCGCTAAGGCTTCCAAGAGAAGCGCTGGTGCCGGTCGTGCGGAACAGCTGTTCACCGTGGCGCGCGCCGCCGATGAGCATTGCCAGGCCAATAATGCCGTTGAGGATGATCATCACCGTGGCGAATATCGTGTCGCGCGCCAGCGGCGAATCATCGTCGGCAGCGCTGATCATCAGCACGACGATAAGTGCGACCTCGATGATCGTCACGACGAGCGCCAGCATCAGCGTTCCCAACGGCTCACCGACCCGGTGCGCCACGACCTCGGCGTGGTGGACGGCGGCGACTACCGCACCGATCAGACCGGCGGCGAGAATGATCGCGGGGACATTGAAATGTGCCAGACTCAATATTGCCAGCGCGGCAGCGGTGAGCGGCGCCGCGATACTGGGTAATGGCAGACCGAGCCACTGCTGAGCGCTGGTCATCTCGCTAACGCCCCCTCGCG
>JAYTHJ010000126.1:0-5508 GCA_043732725.1 Sphingomonadaceae bacterium
TCTCGCCCGGCATAGACCGGCACCCCGACACTCGGTCGCACACTACTTGCGCGACTAAGGCCACTATGCTTTTGCCCCGCTCGTAACAGGAAATGTCTATGTCCGACCCAGCGATCGCGACTACTGCAAGTATCCCATCCGGTTGGCCGCGGTCGCAGCAGTGGCGTCTGCTCGCGGTTATGGTCGCTTGCGTAATCGCAACCATCGTTGCGCTACGCATCGCCGCCGCGCTTGAGCCGGCCGAAGTCGCGGCACCGCCTTCCGAGCCCGGCCTGCTTCGCGTCACTCCTGATCAGTATGCCGCGCTAAAAATCACCGTCGTTACCCCGACAGGGGTTGGCACGTCGGCGCGGGCATCGGGCGTCATCGCGGTCGACGACAACCACAGCACGCCGGTGCTGCCGCCGTATAGCGGACAGGTGATGCAGGTCCTCGTTCAGCCAGGACAGCGCGTCGTGAAGGGGCAGCCGTTACTGATTATCCGAGCGCCCGAGTTCGTCGACAGCCAAAACAGCCTGACTGCCGCGGCGGCGGCGCAGGCGACAGCGGCATCGCAGCTCAACATCGCGCAGGCTGCGGCGACGCGCGCTGAGGCGATCTACACGACTGCCGGCGGCGCGTTGAAAGATTACCAGTCAGCGCAGAACGACCTCGCCGTTGCTCGGGCGGCGGTGCTCACCGCTGGCGCTGCCTTTGCGGCGGCGCGCGGCAAGTTGACTATCCTTGGCAAGACCTCCGCCGAGATCGGCCGGCTCGCCAGGGCGCAGGCCAGCGTCACGGCAGGCGCCGAAACGACGCTGCGCGCGCCAATCGGCGGCATCATCGCCAGTCGGACTGTCGCGGTAGGCCAGTATCTTGCGAGCGGCGGGACAACCCCTGTGTTTGTCATCACCGATCCCGGCTTGGTCTGGTTGGTGGCCCAACTTCCCGAGTCGGCGAGCGCCCAGGTCCTCCTAGGCGATGCCGTCAGCGTGACGACGCCGGCGTTCCCGGGTCGCACGTTTGCCGCGAAAGTCGACAATATCGGCGCGAGCCTCGACCCCGCGACTCACCGTCTGCCGGTTCGAGCGACGATCCGTAACCCCGACGGTGCACTCAAGCCGCAGATGTTTGCCAGCTTCATCATACGAACGCCGCCCAGCCGGGCGTCGTCAGATATGGGCGGCGTCAGCGTGCCCGCGGGCGCGGTGATCCACGAAGGCGACAGCGCACGCGTCTGGGTCGCGGGGCCGGGCCGAATTCTACGCGCGCGAGCCGTCACGCTAGGACAGGCGGGAGATGGCATGGTGGTCGTAACGCACGGCCTCGCGTCGGGGGAACGGATCGTCACGGCGGGCGCAATCTTCGTCAACGAAGCCGGCCTGCCGGGTTGATCGCTTGAACCAGGTCGTCGCCCTTGCCCTCCGGCAGAAGCTGTTGGTCATATTGCTTCTCGCCGCCTTGCTGGTGGCAGGCGGCATCGCCTTCGCGCGGTTGAACATCGAAGCCTATCCCGATCCAGTGCCGCCCCTCGTCGAGATCGTCACCCAGTCGAGTGGTCTGTCGGCCGAGGAGATCGAGCGGAACATCACGATCCCCGTCGAAGTGCAGATGGCGGGTATCCCACACATTACCGCGATCCGCGCGATTTCGCTGTTCGGGCTGTCCGACATCAAAGTGCAATTCAGCTACGACTTTAGCTTCGACGACGCGCAGCAGCGGGTGATCAACCGGCTTACCCAGTTGCCACCACTGCTCGGCGGCGCGCATCCGTCGATCTCGCCGACCTCGCCGACGGGTGAGATTTTCCGCTATAGGCTAACCGGTCCGCCCGGCTATTCGGTGATGGATCTAAAGACGATCGAGGACTGGGTCGTCGAGCGGCGCATGAAATCGATCCCCGGCGTCATCGACGTCACCGGGTGGGGTGGCAAGACGCGGACCTACGAAGCGGTGGTCGACAACAACCGCCTGCTAAGCCACGGCGTCACGGTCGCGCAGGTCATCGCCGCGCTGGGCAAGTCGAATGCCAACGTCGGCGGCCAGACCGTCGACTTCGGCTCACAGACCGCGATTGTACGGGGCATTGGTTTGATCCAGTCGGTCGCAGGGATCGAGAATGTGCTGATCGCGACCGCGGCCGGCCAGCCGGTGCTTTTGCACGACGTCGCCGAGGTCAAGGTCGGCAATCTGCCGCGCCAGGGCGTTGCCGGACAGGATCGCGACGACGACATCGTCCAGGGCGTCGTTTTAATGCAGCGCGGGGCGCAGTCGACACCAACGATCGCGGCGGTGAAGGCGAAGATTGACGAGATCAATGCCGCCAACATCCTGCCACCGGGCGTCAAGCTAACCCGGATCTATGACCGCTCCGACCTAATCGACATCACGACGCATACCGTGATCCATAATATGATCGAGGGCATGGCGCTGATCTTCATCCTGCAATGGCTGTTTCTCGGCAACCTGCGCTCGGCTGTGATCGTCGCCGTGACTATTCCGTTCGCGTTGTGCTTTGCCGTGCTGATCCTCACCGCGCAGGGCGAGAGCGCCAATCTCCTCTCGGTGGGCGCGCTCGACTTCGGCCTGATCGTCGATGCGACCGTCATCATGGTCGAGAATATCTACCGCCATCTTGCCGAGCGCAGTGCCGCGGTCACGGCACGAAATGGTACCTTTACCGCTGCTACGCGCCGGTCGGCGATCCTGGGGGCGTCGACCGAAGTCAGCCGCGGCATCTTTTTCGCCGCTGCAATCATCATCGCCAGCTTTCTGCCGCTGTTCACGCTGACTGGGGTCGAAGGCCATATTTTCGGGCCGATGGCGAAGACGTACGCCTATGCCATCGCGGGCGGGCTCGTCGCGACCTTCACCGTGTCGCCAGTACTTTCGGCCGTGCTGCTGCCCGACAAGCTGAACGAAGTAGAGACGTGGGTGTTGCGTCAGATGCGCCGCGCTTACACGCCAGCCATTTATTTCGCGCTCGGCAACCGCATCCTTGTCACCGGCACCGCCGCCTTGCTTGTCGTGCTGGCCGGGCTCGGCGTCGGCTCGCTTGGCGTCGAGTTCCTGCCGCATCTCGAAGAAGGCAATATGTGGATCCGCGCGACGCTGCCGTCATCGATCTCGCTTGCCGAGGGACAGATCGCAGTCAGCGGGATCCGTCGCATCATCAAAAGCTATCCCGAGGTCGAGACCGTGATTTCACAGCAGGGGCGCCCCGACGACGGCACCGACCCGAGCGGTGTGTCGAACAGCGAATATTTTACCCCCCTCAAACCGTTTGAAACCTGGCCTGGCGGGGTCACCAAGGAGCAACTGACCGAGGCAATGAGCAGGCAGTTGCAGGCCAAGTATCCCGGCATCGACTTTTCTTTCTCGCAATATATTGAGGACAACGTCGAGGAGGCGACGTCGGGGGTGAAAGGCGCGAACTCGGTCAAATTGTTTGGCCCCGACCTCATGACGCTGGAGCGGCTGGCGGGTCAGATCAAGGCCGCGATGGCGCAGATTCACGGAATCACTGACCTCGGCGTGTTTTCGTCTCTGGGGCAGCCGACGGTCCGGGTCGACATCGATCGGGCTAAGGCGGCGCGCTACGGGCTTACCCCTGACGATATCAATGGCACGGTGGAGGCGGCGATCGGCGGCCAGGCGACGAGCGATCTCTATGAAACCTCGACCGACCGCCATTTTCCGATCGTCGTGCGACTCCGCCCCGAGCAGCGCGGCAGCCTAGAGGCGATCCGCGCCATCACCGTCGGCGCGACCGATGCTCAGGGAAACATCGTCCCCGTGCCGCTGTCGGAAATCGCCGACGTCCATCTGACGTCGGGGGCATCGTTCATCTACCGCGAGCATCAGGAGCGATATATTCCGATCAAGTTCAGCGTCCGCGACCGCGACCTTGGCGGTGCCGTCGCTGAGGCCAAGGCGCGCGTCGCCGCCCAGGTCAAGCTGCCGACCGGCTACACGCTCGAGTGGGCCGGCGAACTGGACAATCTGTCGAACGCCGTCAACCGATTGGAGATCGTCGTGCCGATCTCGCTCGGCCTGATCCTTGTTCTGTTGTTCATCAACTTCGGTTCAGTCCGCGACACACTGCTGGCGGCGAGTGTGATGCCGATGGCGCTGGTCGGCGGGGTCGCGGCGCTGCTGTTGACGGGAACTGCATTCAGCATCTCGGCGGCGATCGGCTTCGTCGCCCTCCTCGGAATCGCGACGATGGACGGGATCATCGTCCTGTCGGCGTTCAACAACGCGATCGACGAAGGGATGGAGCGCGCACACGCCCTGTCGCTGACCTGCACCAATGCGTTACGGCCGGTGGTCATGACGTGCCTCGCGGCTTGCATCGGCCTCGCACCCGCCGCGGTCTCGAACGGGATCGGCAGCCAGGTGCAGAAGCCGTTGGCGCTTGTCGTCGTCGGTGGCACCCTTGTCGCCCCGCTCCTGATCCTGCTCGTCCTGCCGGTGCTGATCGACCTGTTCTCGACGCGTACAAGCGCCAACCGCGACGCTCCCGGCCGCGGTGAGCCAGTCGCGGAGCACGGCTGATGCGGCGCGCGCTTACGCTCGCCATTCTCCTGGGCGGCTGCGCGGTCGGGCCGAGATACGTGCGACCGGCACCGCCGACGACCGAGGCTTATCTGACGACGGCGGTACCGCCGCAGATCGTCCCCGGCGAAATTCCGGTCGAGTGGTGGCGGGACTTCGGCAGCCCCGAGCTTGATCGCCTTGTGGCGATGGCGCTGACGGCGAATAGCGACCTTCAGGTGGCCGAAGCGACGCTGCGTCAGTCGCGTCAGGAGGCCCGCGCCGCCGGTGCCGCCCTGCTCCCGACGATCGACGCCGGCCTCACCAGTGAGCGGTCGAAAAGTTCGAACTATTTGTCGCCGGTGCTCAACGCCCCGATTTTCGACTTCACCCTGCAGACGGCGCAAGTCAGTGTAAGCTACCCTCTTGACCTGTTCGGCGGCGCACGACGGGCGATCGAGTCGGCGCGCGCGGCAACCGAGGGACAGTATTATAGAACTGCAGCCGCGCGCCTGACTGTAACGACCAATGTTGTCGTTGCTGCGGTGCAAGAAGCCTCACTCCGTGAGCAGCTTGCGGCAGCGCGTGGATCGGTGACCGCCAACGCCTCATTGCTGACCCTGCTGGAGCGGCGCCAGGCGCTCGGCGCGCTCGGGCTGGCCGATGTTGCGCCGCAGGCGGCCGCGCTTGGTCAAGCCGAGGCCGCGGTGCCCGCGCTAGAAAAAGCGCTCGTGCACCAGCAAGCCGCGCTGTCGATCCTCCTGGGGCGCGATTCGTCGCAACCGCTGCCAGCGACGGTCGAACTCGACCACCTCGTTTTGCCACAGGTGGCACCGCTCCGCCTGCCATCCGAGCTTGTCCGTCAGCGTCCCGACATCCGCGCCGCTGCCGCCGCGCTGCACGGCGCGAGCGCCGACGTCGGCGTGACGATTGCCGCGCGATTACCGGCGATTTTGCTGACCGCCGCCGGCGGCGGCGCATCACCGAACTTTG
>JAYTHJ010000127.1:0-1567 GCA_043732725.1 Sphingomonadaceae bacterium
GTAATTGCTGATCGGCACGCCATGATACCGCCATCGGCGGCTCAAACACTTTCAATTGTGAATCGGTCGTCTTGCATTATTAACTTAACTGGCTAGATATATGACAACGTTAAATTCGCCTCAAGGCCGAGCATCAGGAGTTCGAGGTCGAACCGCGCAAGATGCAATCGACCCTTGCCCGGCCGTGCAAAGCACCGCGGGGTCCTGCATAGTCAACGGCTTGACGCGGTATGCTGCACCAGCGAAGTGCTGGAACTAGATCGGTCGCTGACCGTTTTATAGTTTGCGCCAAGTGGGCGCGGGGTCGGTTTCGGCCACTCGCCAAAGCTGCTTTTAACCGGGGAGTCCCGATGACGACCATTGCCGCCCCGGTACGTGCACGAAACCTTCCCAAGTTGATTGTTTTATCGCATCTGCGTTGGGATTTCGTCACACAGCGCCCGCAGCATTTACTGACCCGCGCTGCCCGCAGTTTCGACGTCATCTTTGTCGAGGAGCCGGTTTGGGTCGAGAACGGCGAGGTCGGCGTCGAGGCGGGTATCCGTCCGGGTGGTGTCCGGCTGGTGCAGCCCGTGTTGCCTCGGGGCACTTCGGATGCGGTAGCGTTCAAGCACCAGAAGCAGATGCTTGACACGATCGTCGCCGACGCCGCCGGCAGTGAGATCGTTCTCTGGTATTACACCCCGATGGCGCTGCAGTTCAGCCGGCACCTAGCGGTTGACGTCGTCGTATTCGACAAGATGGACGAGCTCTCGGCGTTCCAGGACGCGTCGCCGCTGCTGGTCGCGCTCGAAGCCGAGCTGCTCGAACGGGTAGATATCGTGTTTACCGGCGGGGCGTCGATGCATGAGGCGACGCTCGGCCGTCACCCTAACATCCATTGCTTCCCGTCGAGCATCGATGCCGAGCATTTTGCGCAGGCGCGGTCGCACGGCCTCAACGATCCAGCCGATCAGCAGGCTACTGCTTACCCGCGGATCGGCTTCTTCGGGGTCATCGACGAGCGGATGGACCTTGAGCTGGTCGCCGCGGTTGCCGATTTGCGGCCCGAGTGGCAGCTCGTCATGATTGGGCCGACCGCCAAGATCGATCCGGTATCGCTTCCGCAACGCGCTAACATCAACTGGCTGGGCAGCAAGAAATACGCGGAGCTGCCGGCTTATCTGAGCGGTTGGGACATCGGCTGGATGCCGTTCGCGATCAACGCCGCGACGCGTTTCATCTCGCCGACGAAAACGCCTGAGTTTCTCGCGGCGGGTCTGCCGGTGGTGTCGACGCCGATCCGCGACGTCATTCGGCCCTACGGTGCGGCGGGCGTCGTCGAAATCGCGGCCACGGCCGCGACTACCGTTGCCGCAATCGAGGAGCTGATGCAGCGTCCACGCGAGCAATGGCAGGGCGAGGTCGACAAGCTGCTGGCGCTGGGCTCGTGGGACCGCACCTGGGCGGCGATGCGCGGCATGATCTGGGATTTGCTCACTCCGGCACGCGCTGTTGCTGCTGGGACCCGGGAGGAAGCGCGTGTTTGATTGGCTGATCGTCGGCGCGGGTTTCGCCGGGGCGACGC
>JAYTHJ010000128.1:0-1558 GCA_043732725.1 Sphingomonadaceae bacterium
CCGTGGCCCGCGATATCGAACGCGGTGCCGTGATCGGGCGAGGTACGGACGATCGGCAGCCCGAGTGTAATATTGACCCCGTCATCGAAGTGCAGCGTCTTCAGGGGGATCAGTGCCTGGTCGTGGTACATGCATATCGCTGCGTCGTACCGGGCGCGGGCGCGAGCGTGAAACATCGTGTCAGCGCTGAGCGGCCCGGCGATGTCGATCCCCTCGGCGCGCAACTGCTCGATGGCCGGGGCGATCAGCTCGATCTCCTCGCGCCCGAGCGTGCCGCTCTCGCCGGCGTGCGGGTTCAGCCCCGCCACCGCCAGCCGCGGTTCGGCGATGCCGAAGTCGCGCTGCAGCCCGCGCGCAGTGACGCGGGCGCGCGTCACGATCAGCTCGGTCGTCAGTTGCCCCGGTACATCGGCGAGTGCGGTATGGATCGTCACCGGCACGGCGCGCAGGCTCGGCCCGGCAAGCATCATCACGGTATTGCACGACGAGATGCCGCAGCGCTCGGCGATAAATTCGGTCTGGCCGGGGTGGGTGAAGCCGATCGCGTACAGCTGCGCCTTCGACACCGGGCCGGTGACCACCCCGCAGGCGGTTCCAGCGCGCGCCAGCCCAACGGCGATCTCAAGACTGTCGAGCGCGCACCGCGCGCCGCCGAGGTTGGGCTCGCCCGGCATAATCGCGCCGCAGTCGTCGACCTGGATCAGCGGCAGCGCGCGGTCGAACACCGCGGCCGCGTCGCCCGGTGCCGACAGGATCTCCACCGGACCGTCCCAGACGGCGCGCAGCGAGCGCAGGTCGCCAATCGCGAAGAACCGCGGCAGGTGTTTTTCGACGCGCATCTCCCACGCCTTGGTGACGATCTCCGGTCCAATCCCGGCGGGATCGCCGAGAGCCACCGCCAGCGGCGGTAGCGGGTGGGTGCAGGGCATCGGCGTGCTTTACCGGTAATCGACGATGGCGTCGCGGCGCAGATCGCGCAGGTAACGTCGGGCGCGCATGTTGACGCGCTCCTCGTTCATTTGTGCATAGACCTCGTCGGTGGTCGGAACCTTGGCGGTCGTCGCGGCATCGTCGCGGCCACACAGCACCAGCACCCGCAGACCGTCCTTCGACGAGCCGAACGGCGGCGTCGCCTGCCCGATCGACAGCTTCTTCATTAGGTTCTGCAGCGCCGGCGGCAGGTCACGCAGCTTGATCGCCTCGTTGATCGCGACTTCGGCGCCGATCTGCTTCGCCACCGCCTCGGCGCGGCCGCAGCCGCCCATATCCTGCGTCTTCGCCTTGAAGTTGGCGACGATTGCCTCACCGTCCTTCGCGGTCACGTCAGCTCCGATCGGCAGCGAGATCTGCTTGAGGCTGAGCACCGCCTCATTGGGATCGGCGGCGAGCACCTGGCGCTTGTCGACCAACGCCATGATCGCGACGCCGCCGGGAACGCGCACCGGATCGCTGATCTCGCCATTGCTGAGCTTGGTGACGACCGGTGCCACCGCATCGTTGAGCTGCTCGGCACGGACCCAGCCGAGATCGCCGCCGAGGCCCGCGGTCGATGCTTCGG
>JAYTHJ010000129.1:0-1558 GCA_043732725.1 Sphingomonadaceae bacterium
GCATCGGACACCTTGGCGGCGCCGCCAAACATCTCACCAGCACCGGTCCGCGACGCGGCGAGTACCGCGCCCGCGACCAGGAGTATGGCGAGCTTCATAAATCCCCCAACTGCGGACGCGTCAAGGCCAGCGCGGCCTGGCTGACCGGCTCCATGGTTAACGTAATCCTACCGCCCGGAGCAAGGGCCAGTTCCGATGGAGCCGCAAAGGTCACCTGGACGCGTACGCTATCATCATTGATGACGAACAGGATGCCGTTCCAGCTCTTGACGAATTCGGTCTCGGTCATTCGGCGCAGGCCGGTCGCCGGATCGCCGAGCAACACGCTGCCGTGGTCGATCCCCTTGACAACGACGAAATGTCTGTAGCCGCTGACGTTGATCAGCGCGATGCCGGGCAGGCGGGCCTTGGCGATCTGCGGCAGCGTCACCTGATAGCCATCGGCGGGCATCTGGTGCGCACCGAGGTAGCGTTTCATGTCAAGCAGCGAGAAGCCGAGCTTGCGGATCAGCGCCTGATCACCGCCCTGCCACATACCGATAAAGGTCGACGGCTCGTCGACCTGCTTGCCGTAGTGATAGCGAAGCAAGGTCGCGAGCGCCGCTGAGCCGCAGCTGAAATCATATTGCTGGCGGACGACGGTAGTGAACCGCCGCTCGAGCATCGAGCGCACCGGCAGCCCGGTATCGAGGTTGCCGATCGCCAGCCGGCTGGTCCCGCTCGGCGTTGCCGCCGCGCAGGCTCCCAGCACGGAGGCGACCGCCGCCAATTGCGCGAGCGCCGTGAACCTATGGATGGATCGCGACATTGACGTTTAGCGAGGCGTTGATCGCGACGTTGTTGCCGGTGTTGGCGTTAATTATCGCGAGGCCGTTCAGGCTTTGAAACGCATTGCCGTCGATCGTGATGACGCCCGTCGTCGAGTTGCCGACAACGCGGTTACCGATTACCGAGGCGGTGTTGGTGGCGAGCACGGCCTGGGTGTCGTCACCCTTCCCGGTCACTGTGCCGAGCGTGTTGTCCGCTACCGGAGCCTTGCCGAACGGGCTCGCGGGAAGCACCGGCGTCGCTGTAAGCGCAATGACAAAGAATGTTGCAGCGATCTTCATAGCACGCTCCCTGAGGTGCCGGGGCGAACACATCGTCCGCCCCGGCGAGGTTCAGCTCAGCGAGGAGCGCCGATGTTCATCGTGCCGGTCGAAACCGAGACGTTGACCGCCGAGTTCTGCGATGCTGCGACCCCGGTGTTCATGTTCAAACCCTGCAGACCTGCAAAGTTCTGGAACGCCGAACCCGACACGGTGAGACTGTTATTGACCGAGCCGCCCGATGCGCCCGCCGCGCCGGTCGCCGTTCCGCCCCCCGAGCCGCCATACGGATTCCCGTAGTATGACGAAGTGGCGCCGCTACCGCCAGCGCCGCCCGGAACCGTGTACGACACCGTGTTGCCGGTGACGTAGCCCGCGAGGCTGGCGGTCGAAACCGTCGCGCCGCCGCCGAACTGGTTGCTCACCGACGAGCTGCCCGGAGCAGTCGCCGTCGAGTAGCCGGTCTGGGT
>JAYTHJ010000130.1:0-1554 GCA_043732725.1 Sphingomonadaceae bacterium
CCTGAGCGGATTACTGTGGCGCTGGCCGATGTCGTCGCGAATCCGGCGCAGCCGCGTCGACGCTTTGATGCCGAGGCGCTGGCCGAACTGACCGAGTCAGTTCGGCTGCATGGGATTTTGCAGCCCATCCTCGTCAGGCCGCTCGGCAGCGGGCGCTATGAGATCGTTGCGGGTGAACGGCGCTGGCGCGCCGCGCAGGCGATCCCGTTGCATGAAATCCCGGTCGTCGTCCGCGAGCTCGACGGTGTTGCGGCGTTCGAAATCGCGCTGATCGAGAACATCCAGCGTGCCGATCTCAATCCGATCGAGGAAGCCGAAGGCTTTGCGCGACTGGTACGCGATTACGGACACACGCAGGAAGCCCTCGGCAAGATCGTCGGAAAAGCCCGCAGTCACGTTACTAACCTATTGAGATTACTTGACTTACCTGATCCCGTGCGACGGTTGCTCGAAAACGGTGCGTTGAGTATGGGCCATGCCCGCGCGCTGATCGGCAGGCCCGACGCCTCGGCGCTCGCGGAACGAGTCGTCGAGCAGCGCTTGTCGGTGCGGCAGACCGAGGCGCTGGTGCGCGCACAAGCGGCTGATGCTAAGACGCCGCGCCGCGCCAAGTTCAGCCGCGATCCTAACGTTGCCGAGCTCGAACTTCAGCTCGCCGACGTGCTGGGGATGACAGTGCAGATTGCAAGTGGGGACGGCGCGGGTAAAGGGCGGATGACCGTCGATTTTTCGACGCTCGATCAACTCGACCTGCTGTGTTCGCTGTTGAACGGACAGACACGCTGATCGGCTGCGAGACAGGCTCAGCGTGGCCGGCTTGCCGCGACGCTGATCAGCAGCTGTGCCGCGAGCACGTCGCCCGCCGTGCCGCTCCCCTTAATCGCACGCTCGGTCACGAGTAGTCGCGCCAGCATGCCGCGCAGCGCCGGGGTTCGCCACTCGCCAAGCTGCGCGGCGACGGCGGGGCGATCTTTCCAGAACACCGGCGGGCGGGCCGCCTCGACCGCACTGTTCGTGCTGCTGCCGCCGTCGACGAGCTGGCGCAGCTCGAGCAGCAGCCAAAAGCGCCGCGCCACCGTTCGCAGAAGCGTGATCCCGGGAATGCCCTGCACCGCCAGCTGCGACAGCTGACGGTCGGCGAGCATCGGCTGACGCCCGGCGACGGCTTCGACCAGCGCGCCGAAATCGCTGTCGTCGTAGCTCGCCGAGAGCGCGGTGACCGCGTCGATGTCGAGACTTGCCGTGCGGCCTTCGCCGGCATCGAGGTATAACGCAAGCTTTTCGAGCTCGCGCCGAAGGATGCCGCGGTCGCCGCCGCTGCTGTCGGCCAATGCCCGCGCCGCCGCCGCTGAGGGCTGCAAGCCGAACTCGGCGGCCAGCTCGGCGATCAGCGCAACGCTGCTGCGTGCGTCGGGCAGATAGCTGATATAGGCCAGCCCGTCTGCCGCGCGCTCGACCGCGGCGACGAGCTTCGAGCCCTTCTTCAATGTTCCGGCGGTCATCAGCACCGGGTTGCCGCCGGGCGGCAGCGCCAGCAGCGCCTCGATCGCCGCC
>JAYTHJ010000131.1:0-1552 GCA_043732725.1 Sphingomonadaceae bacterium
CCGCCGCGCATCGCGACCAGCTTGCCCCGTTGAGCCGGTCGCCGGCATGGCCTACGGTGCCGCGGATGCTGTCGAGCCTGCCCAATCTGCTCACACTAAGCCGCATTTTCGCGGTGCCGCTGCTGGTGCTGCTGATGTGGGGCCCGGGCTGGCTCGCGTGGAGCTTGGCCTTCGCGGTGTTCTGCATCGCCGGTGCGACCGACTATTTCGACGGCTATCTGGCGCGGGCCCGCGGCACCGTCTCGCGGCTCGGCATCTTCCTCGATCCGATCGCCGACAAGATCATGGTCGCCGCGACAATCGTCATGCTCGTCCACAGCGGCATCGTCCACGGTCTCGCGGTGATCCCGGCGCTGATCATCCTGCTACGCGAGATCACGGTCAGCGGCCTGCGCGAATTCCTTGCGGGGCTGCAGGTGTCGCTACCAGTCAGCGCGCTGGCGAAATGGAAGACCGCATTCCAGATGATCGCACTCGGCGGACTGATCCTCGCCGGGGCGACCGCCCGCTACGCGCCGTGGCTGCCGGCGCGCGAAATCGGGCTGAGTTGCCTGTGGCTGGCGGCGGCACTGACGCTGGTCACCGGCTACGACTATCTCCGCGTCGGGCTCAAGCACATGGACATATGATCCAGCTGCTCTACTTTGCGTGGGTCCGAGAACGCATCGGCAGCGACGGCGAGACGATCGCGCTGCCCGCCGGCGTGGCCACGGTCGGCGCGCTGGTCGACTGGCTGGCGGCGCGCCCGGGCGGCTATGCGGCGGCGCTGGCCGACCGCAGCGCGCTCCGGGTGGCGGTGGACCAGGCGTTCGCGAGCGCTGCGACGCCAGTGCGCGATGGGGCCGAGGTAGCCATATTTCCGCCGGTGACTGGAGGATGATCCGTACCCGTCTGCAAACCCACGCGTTCGATCTTGCCGCCGAAGTCGCCGCGCTCACCACCGCGCGCACCGATATCGGCGCGGTCGTCACTTTCACCGGCCTCGTCCGCGACTTGAATGACGGCGCGGGCGTCAGTGCGCTGACGCTCGAAACCTACCCTGCGATGGCCGAGCGCCAGCTCGCCGCGGTCGCCGCCGAAGCCGCGGCGCGCTGGCCGTTACTCGGTGTCACCGTCGTCCACCGCCACGGCACGCTGCTGCCCGGCGACGCGATCGTGCTCGTCGCGGTCGCTGCGGCGCACCGGCAAGCGGCCTTCGAAGCAGCGGCCTTCCTGATGGACTGGCTCAAAACCCGCGCGCCCTTCTGGAAGCGCGAAGACGCGGGATGGGTCGCAGCGAAGGTTGAGGACGAGGCGGCGGCGGGACGGTGGGCGACCGCGAGGCGGTGATGCTGCTGCAGGAACGCGAAGACCGCCGCGCTGCCAAGCTGGCGTGGCTCCGCGCTGAAGCCCAGCGTGCTCGACAGCGGCCCAGCGAAGTCGATGGAATGGGACGATCTGTGAAATCGCATCCGCGAATACGCCAAGAATTTTCCCGCGCAGGCCTGATGCCGCGGATGGTCCGGCAACCGCGGGCCGACGCCGACCTGTTCGACATTGGCGCGTGTATCGC
>JAYTHJ010000132.1:0-1548 GCA_043732725.1 Sphingomonadaceae bacterium
CGCGGTGACGAGCGCGGTGACGAGCGCGGTGACGAGCGCGGTGACGAGCGCGGTGACGAGCGCGGTGACGAGCGCGGTGACGAGCGCGGTGACGCTGAAGCCCGCCGCGATACCGCGGTTCCCCCGCCGTGATCAGCGCCTGAATGGCATAGATCACGCAGAACAGCGCCGACACCAGCAAGGCCCGCCGGTCGATCGCGAGCGCCAGCAGCGCTTGGCATAAACGGTGATCACCGCCGCCGCCCCTGCCCCGGCATCGGGCCGCGACAGCCCGGCAAGCGTGTACACCGGATGGTCGATCAACGGCGCCGCGAGCAGGTGCAGCCAGAACGCCATGTCAGTGCGTCGCGTAATCCGCGCCCGGTCGCGCGTATCGAACCACATCGCCAGCGCGAACACTGCTATGTCGTAAGCGAACAATGTCAGCAGGATCAGGTCGCCCGAATCGGTCAGCGCTCCAACGGCGGCGGTCGCCATACCCGCCAGCGCCCCCGCGTTGGCGGCGACGGTGATCGGCACCTTGAACAGCCGCCAATGCAGCACGGCTGCAACGGCCGCCATCGCCGCGGCACTGACTAGGCCGAACGGAGGGCCGTTGGAACTGTGGATTGAGGCTGAACCGGCCGCCTCAAGAACTGTCAAACTAGCGTGAGACATGGACCCGGGCAGAACCAGTGTCGCATCGAATACAGCAGAGCGACAAACGCCAGCACCAGCACGATGCTCGGCAGCGCCGTTCGCCGCTGCCATGTGAAATACTCGGCAAGCCCCCACGCCGCCGCGGCGACGCCGACCGCGCTGAGCATCGGCGTCACCGCACTGCCAAGCGCCCCTACCGTAAACAGCAGCAGCCGAAGCGCGATCGTCACGAAGATATCGTTGAACCCGGTCAGCAGCCGGAACTGCTCCTCGTCGGGACCCGCCGCGCCTTGCCGGTGCGTCCGCGCGAAAACTACCAGCCGCTCGCGCGTCGCCGCATCAAGGATGCCTGAGCTGCTGCTGGTTCCGTGGAAACCGAGATAAGATATTTCATGGAGCTGGAGGGTACGATGCAACGACGAAAGTTCAGCCGAGAGTTCGAGCTCGAGGCGGTAAAGTTAGCGCGAGAACGCGGTGTCACGGCGGTGCGCTCCGCCCGCGATCTCGATCTGCACGTGAATGTGCTGCGCAAGTTGGTTTCCGAGCTGGAGATCGATCCCGGATTGACCCTTCCCGGGCACGGCCAGATGAAGCCCGAGCAGCTAGAGATCGAGCAGCTGCGCCGGGAGAATGCGAAGCTGAAAGCGCAGCGTGACATCTTAAAAAAGCGGCCGCCTACTTGGCGAGGGACTCGATATGAGGTTCCAGTTCATTGCGAAGCACCGAGGGATCTGGCCGGTGTCGTGGCTTTGCGAGGCGCTCGGTGTCTCGCGTAGTGGCTTCCACGCCGGGCTGCACAGGGCACCAAGCGCCGGATCGCGGAGTGATGAGGTGTCAGGCGCGAAGGCCCGGGCCAGCTTCATCGCCAGCGACCGCACCTACGGTGCTCGTCGCGTCTGGCACGACCTC